>JBBKWE010000130.1:0-3133 GCA_037968795.1 Ferruginibacter sp. | reverse complement strand
TAAAAACTGGAGTATTATATAGAGACGACTATTTTAAAAATATTGCCTAAAATATTTGGTTTTTTACACAGTTCGTGTTGAACTAAACCTCCGGTAGCCTTTCCTCAGTAACGCATACATTTATTATTCACCAAAATAATATTGTTATGACTACTAAAAAAAAACACCGGAGGAACTAAGGTATAATAAATACCTCAATCGGGCTTGCAGAGAAGTAGAAGGGTTTTCAGATTTGTTGCAGCGCTTTGAGCGCAATATTTCTCTGCTCGGCAGAAGCCCCAAAACTTTTGAGAACTACAGCAGGCACGTAGCTGCTATGGCACTACATTTTAATTGCCTGCCTACTGTGCTGGAACCTGAGCAAGTAAAAGATTATCTCTATGAGCTGCAGCAGCGTAGCGTCACTCCCTCGCAGACTTACTTTAAACACACAGTGTATGGTCTTCGTTTTTTACTAAAAACAGAGGGACTTCCTTACACACATTTGCATCTGCCTGCTATTCCCAAGGTAGAAAAACTTCCTGTGATTCTTAGCCGACCAGAGGTCTTAAGAATGCTACGAGCCGCTACACTACTTAAACACAAGCTAGTAGTAAGTCTGCTGTATGGCTGCGGGCTACGCTGCATGGAGCTGCGCAATGTAGAACTTAAACATATAGATTATGACCGTAAGCTCCTGCATATTGTACAAAGCAAAGGCAACAAGGACAGGTATGTACCGTTAAGTGAGCATCACATAAGAGGCATAAAAACCTATGTAACTATTGCGCAGCCAAAGCAATATTTATTTGAAGGAACAGGCAACCCGGAAGGCAAAGACTTTGATGGAAGGTATAGCCAGCGGGGCGTACAATGGGCAGTAAAAACAATTGCAAAAAATGCGGGCATACTAAAAGAAGTAAATGTGCATATGCTGCGCCATACTTATGCCACGCACTTGCTCGAAGATGGGGTAAATATTATAGCCGTGCAAAAACTAATGGGTCACGCTAGTATAGAAACTACGATGATATACCTGCATGTGTGCAGCACGCCGGATCTGCTACCGCATAGTCCACTCGATAAAGTCTTTGAGCTATGCAAGAAAAAATAATTGCAAAGCAGCACGGCGAAGTAGCTGATGTTTTACGAAAGACAAACTTTAATGATTTATCGCTGAGCATACATCAGCAAAAAACCTTGCGTGCCTTATCACAATGCCGCACCGCTGCGCTGGGCGGCCACGTAGATGCCTGCGATGGCTGTGGCAACATTAGTATTAGTTACAACAGTTGTCGTAATAGACATTGCCCAAAATGCCAGGGACACAAGCGGGAAGAGTGGATACAAGCCCGGGAAGCAGACTTGCTGCCTTGTGCCTACTATCATGTGGTATTTACCATGCCGCAAGAGTTGAACACACTGGCACTACAACAGCCCAGGGTAGTGTACGACTGTTTGTTTGGTAGCGTGTGGCAAACCCTAAAACAGTTTGGTGCTACAGCAGGCGTGCAGCTAGGCATGATATCTATCTTGCACACCTGGGGGCAAAACATGAGCCTGCACCCACACCTGCATTGCATTGTGCCGGGCGGTGGTATCAATGCGCAAGGCCACTGGCAAAAACAATTACGAAGTAATAAATATTTGTTTTCAGTAAAGGCAATGAGCAAAGTGTTCAGAGCAAAATATGTGCAAGCCCTGCGGGCAAAAGAGATAGAGGATAAAAACCTGATAGAAAGTTTATTTACCAAAAACTGGGTAGTGTATGCTAAGCGACCATTTGCTGGTCCAAAGCATGTGATAGAATACCTGGGACGCTATACCCACAAAGTGGCCATCAGTAATGGTCGTATAAAAAGCGTTACAAAAAGCGAAGTAAGTTTTAGGTACAAAGATTATAAAGCAGCAGGCATTACAAAGCTCATGACTTTAAGCAATGCAGAATTTACCAGGCGATTTGCACAGCATATTTTACCAAAAAGATTTGTACGCATCAGGCATTACGGCATCTTAAGCAGTAGTTGGAAAAGGGGCAAGTTGCAAAACCTACAACTCAGCCTTAAAGTAGAACGACCACTGCAAGCTCCCAAAACCATGCTGCGCAAATGTCCTTGCTGCAAAACGGGTACACTCGTTATGATAGATGTTTTTGGTAAACGTGGTCCACCAAAAATATATTTACTGGAAAAACAAACTGCGCCTGTAAATTAAATTTATGGGTAAGGGAAGTTCTATACCCACAATAAAAAAAACTATGAAAACGACCACACTTATAGCGTACAAAAAAAGCAGACCGCTCCTGTCTGCTACACCCGGCTAAATCCTACCGACGACAACTCCATAATCAAACACCGGCTAGTCCGCAGGTTCCGTTCAACATCGGCTTCATGTCTAGCCCTGCGGGCAACACGAAACCTTAGTTATTAGCGGTAGTTTTTTTGTCCATTTAATAATGTTGTCAAATGTAATATAAATGGAAATGTGAACAGTACAAGCCAAATCATTGTATGTCTTGGCAATATTTGAAATTTATGATTTAGCCAATATATTGTGCTGGTAAATAGGATACAAAACAAAGATTGTCCAATATTTACTTGTTCGCCTGAATAACGCTTAATGTGGTCTTTCTTATTTTCTTTAAGGTCACTTTTGTAGTTACCGTTTTTACTCGGTAAAAATGCAACAAGAAGCATATAGTTCTGCATTATATAAACTGCTGAAACACCTAATAGAAAATATTGAAGACTAATGTAAAATCCGTCTGAAAAATATGAGCTTTCAATGTCTGGATTGTTGAATACACGAATAATATTGTCGATTGCAAATGCAAACATTATTATAGTACTCCAAATACTTAGAGTTAATCTGTTTGTTCTTGAAAGGTGCAAATGTGTCAATGCGTTAACTATTGAAAAAGTTGAAAACAGCAAACAAATTGTCACTAATGAAATTGAGAACCAATTGTCATAATTTATAAATCCATAGTCAAAAGCCCAATAAATTAATGAAATTGAAAGTAGTAAAGTAATTCCTTCAGTAAGCTTTGTAGTTACCTTATCCTTGTAGGCAATTCCGAAAAAAATAGCGAAAATGAAAATGAAGAAATATGGCCACATTTCAATGTGGTTTTCAAAATTGTAAATTCGTTCAC
>JBBKWE010000129.1:0-9794 GCA_037968795.1 Ferruginibacter sp. | reverse complement strand
CCACAGAGTGCCTGCAGAAGCAAATCCATATCCCGTGAAGATTGCAATAGAAACGCCATTGTATTTCTTAGTTTTTTCTCTCTTAATTTTAATTCATGCGCTCTACTATTCCTGAGCTCCTATCCAGCTTTCTTGCTACTGCATCTAGAATAACTTCATTACTTCCTTGTATGGTCACAGTTTCTTTTGCTCTGGTTATGGCAGTATACAATAGCTCTGCAGACATGACTTTCGAGCCTGTCTCTCCCGGCAGCACAATATATGCCTCCCTGTATTCTGATCCCTGGCTTTTATGTATTGTCATAGCGTACACCGTTTCTACGCCTTGCAGGTAACCGGGCCATACTTCCATTAAACTTCCATCTGCTTTTTCAAAATAAGCCATGCGCTTGCCGTCATCATTACCCCTTATAATTCCTACATCGCCATTAAACAAACCAAGATTGTACATATTGCTCGTAACCATTATGGGTCTGTTTATATAAAATGGCTGGTCATAATGAATTAGTCCCTTATCAATAAGCCTGCTTTGTACCATCCTATTGTAATTCCCCACTCCATCTGTGCCCTCTTTTACCGCACAAAGGATTTTACAATCCAGCAAAGCAGCGAGTGCTTTTGTATTGTCCTTTTCTTTTATGTAGGTGTAATACTTTTCTACGAATTCATGAAAATATTTCTCCTGGAGCGTCTCTACTATTTTTACTGAATCATCATTACTATCAAAAAAACTTCCTACAATTTCCTTGTCTCCGCTTATGATAGCTTTGCTAAGTTTACCAATGCCACTCTTATCGTTAAAGCGATGACTATGCTGCAATACCACAATATTGTTTTGCAAAATAGATGTAGCCCCTGCAGAAGTATTTGCGGCGGTTAGTTGTTCTTTCTTCTCTGGCAGGCAGTTATTTATAATCTCTCCTATGGCGGGAGAAAAATGGTTGAGACTTGCTACCGACCTGCACAAGTCTCCAAAAATACTTCCCGCTTCTACAGCCGCAAGTTGATCTTTATCACCTAATAAAATAAGGCGGGTTCTTGGGTGAAGCGAACGTAATAATTTTGCCAGTAAGGCAGCATCTATCATGCTGCACTCATCTACAATTATAACATCGTAGCGCAACGGACTATTTTCATTGTGGGCAAATTCTGTAGTTCCTGGTTTGTACCCAAGAAGTCTATGCAGGGTAAAAGGCTCTAGTGATAGAAATTTATGCTTAATTTCTTCGGTCAGTTTTTTATCGCTAATTGTATTGCGAAGCGACTCTGCTACCCGAGCAGCAGCCTTACCTGTAGGTGCGGCGACTGCTACAGACAAATCTGCATTCGTAGAAAATAGTAAGGCCAGTACAGCAGCTACCGTTGTAGTCTTGCCAGTACCCGGACCTCCGGTTATTATGGTAAAGGATTGCAAAGCAGCCAATACTGCCGCTACTTTTTGCCAGTTCACTAACGATTCTTCTCCTGCTGATGTGGGAATAAAAAGCTTGAGCATTTCCTGCCATTGCTTTAATTCTTTTCCATCGGGTTTTCTCACTTCTCTCCCCGCAAGCCTCTTTACAACTTCTACAACAGCAGTTTCGTAGTTATAATACCGCTGAAAATATAAGCGGCTGGCGTCTAAAATAAGCGGCTTATGGTCTTGTGGCTTGCCAAGAAGAATATTATTTTTAATAGAGCTAATCGCCTTTACATCATACGATTCGGGCAAGTCTTCTTCTATATTTACCTTGTCTACATCTATACAAATATGCCCTTGCGATAGTTTCTTTGACAATGTATAGAGGTAGGGTGCCAATATCTTATCGCCAAAATAATCTGCCAACTGGCGGTGTACGTCTTCGGTCATAAAATGATTTCTATAATCCCGGTAAGATAGAAAATAGCAGTAGGGTTGCCAATTAAATATTTTAAGAAATACTAGGTATTAAAAAAAGAAAATCTTATCCTGCAAGCGTGCTCATTAAAGAATAAATTATTGAAAAGACTAAAGCCTAAAAAGTGGAGATAGCAATGCCCTCAGCCTTGTACTGCATTTGCAGTATATTAAATAGTATCTTTTTTTTAACTGTGATTTTTTCTATTTTTAGAGTAGCTTTTATTCCCTTGCACAACCTGCGGGTATAGAAGGCTTACATTCATCTTAAAACAAAGTATGCGTAGATATATATTTTCCATAGTTGTATTTTTATTTTCTGTAAACACCTACGCTCAGGATACAGCACTGAGCAGGATGTACAGAAAACTTGGAAATAAATTGTATGCAAAGAAAGACTATGACGCTGCATTACAAAATTACAACCTGGCCTTAAAGGAAAACCCTAAGAGTAAGGAGGCACTGAGCGACAGGATTGCATTGTATAGTATTACCAAACAAAAAGATTTAAAACTTAAAGACCTTAGCACGCTCATAAGCATAGACCCAAAAGATGATTATTCTTATAACAGAAGAGCCGGTTTCTATGTAGATGAAAAAAAATATGACTTGGCATTGCGGGATTATAACACTGCTTTACAAATAAATCCCAGCTCATTTAATTACTCAAGCAGAGCGAGATTAAATGCTACCATGAACAAAACAAATGATGCCATTAATGATTATAAAGCTGCCATAAAGATTAAAGAAACTGCCTACCTGTATACTTACCTTGCCGAACTTTACTTAACAAAGAAAGATACTTCTGCCGCTCTAGCTGCTGTAGATAAAGCAGTAAAGCTGGTACGCCCGTCAGCGGGGCAGTTTGATTTTAGTACAGATCACGAAGCTTATTACTTGAAAGGCAAAATTTACTATTGGCAGAAAAAATATCGCGAAGCTATTGAAGAGTTTACCAGGTACCAGGATTGGGGTGTGAGTTTATTTAGCAAGTGGGATGTTCATTACTATCTCGCTATGTGTTACTGTGCTACAGGAGAGTATGAGAAGATGGAAAAGGAAATAGCGGCTAATAAAATCTGGAACAAAGACCAAGTTATAAATTGTGATAAAAAAGAAGCACTTAAACCATCAGGTAAATCTGCGACCAACAACTTAAATAGTTTGACCACAGCATGGAAAAGGTACGACCTTACAGGCACAGGTCTAAGCATACAAAGTCCGAAAGCATTTAAAATGATAACTAATGTACCCGATCCATTTATAGAAACACAAAACGCTTTTGTGATGTGGAGTAGTAACTGGGACGACATTTGGGTAACGGTTACTTACGAAGGTTCCACAAATAACTTACAAGTAAGAGATAAACTAGAGAAAAGGAAAAAATACATTCTGGAAAATGGAAAGAATGCAACAGCCGCCATTACTGGAGATAGAATCCTCGGCCATCCGTCGATCTTATTTAAAGGCGAAAAAACAGATACAAAAAAGAATAAGAAGATGATAAGTGAGGAAATTATGTATGGCGAGTTTGGCAATCTTACCAGCATAAGTGTAGAATATCCGGCGGGCGATAAAAATGCAGAAGCAACTATCAGCAATTTATTTAAAAGCTTTAAAGAAGATGGCTCAGTTGTAAAAAGTAACAAGCTTCAGCCCGATGCTAATTGGACGACTTTTAAATTTAATGGCCTTCAATACCGTATCCCTACCAGAAACGAAGAGGTCGATTGTGATAAAGCCTTTGGCAGTTCTAATAATTACCAAACTTCTATAAATGCCTGCTACGACTGGGGTGGCGAAATGCAAATACGCATTGGATATAAAATCTATAAGGACGAATTAATGGCGCCGTCTACCCCGCAGCTGATGCGCAAACAGTATGTAACAAAAGAGAAAGAGCTGGACGATTTAATAGGCTCTGTAATAAGTAACAGTTACAAAGAAGAAAATTTTTCTCTCGCTGGTTTTGATGCTACCCGCCTTGTAAAAACAGAAATAGCCGGCACGGTTGCTTATATTACAGACCATTTCTTTCTAAAAAAAGGAAGTAAAATTTGGCATGTACAGATACAAGCCAGTAATTATAAAAATTACTTAGAGGAAACAAGAAAACAAATTATTGCTTCTTTAAAAAATGTAAATGAGTAACCATAAATGAAAAAAATATTAGGATTTCTAGTCATCATTTTATTTGGTCAAAATACCATTGCGCAACATCCGGCTACATTTCCCACCTACGATAGCGCAATGAGGGAAGGGCGGAGAACTTTATATAGTTATCCGACAAATAAAAGTTATGACGCCTTTACAGCAGCCGTAAAGCTTTCAACTACCGAAGACCAAAAGGCTAATGCTACCAAGATGCTGGCAGATGCTATGCTTAAACAAGGATTTGCTGGCACCAACAAAATAGAGCGAGATGCTTTTGACAAGAAAAAAAAGGAAGATGCCCGTGACCTTTATGTAAAAGCATTAGGATATACAAACGCTACAGACAGCACTACATCAGAAATATGGTTAGCAATGGTGCGCAATCTAGAAAAAGTGAGCGTACAAATGAATGGAAAATATTTGGGACCAAATGATTTCTACAATAATGCTTTAGCGCTCAAAGATATTTCTGCTCAGCAAAGAGTGTATATTCATACACAAAGGGCAACCACTAATGACTACCTCACCATTGTAAAAGGAAATTTTGCCAGCGATGAGGATAAAGCCATTGCGTTAGACAAGCTGTATACTCCACAAAGAAACAGCGAACTAGGATTAGATTACTTACAGCAAATCGTAAATCTAAAAGATGCGCCTACTCACAATAAGGTAAGTGCCCTGTTTTCTATTGCAGAGCATTATTCTTTAAAAATGAATGCAGCTGAGGCAAAAGCTGCGCTGCTGAAACTTAAAAAATTAAAAGGCGTATCGCCAGCTTCACTTACAAAAGCTGATTCTTATTTAAAAGCAATCGCTGACTATCAAAAGCAGCAAAAAGAAAAAGAGAAAACAGAAAAATCAAAGCAATGAAAAAGATATTTTACGCAATTATAATTTGCACTTTACTGCCATTTATTTCTGAGGCACAAAAAACATATAGTAGTTATAAAGAAGCGATGGCCGAGGGGAAAAGTTTTAACGACAACATGAAATACAACGACGCCATTAAAGCCTACCAGCAAGCTCAACAACTTGGGAAATCTGCAGAAGACAAAGCAGAAGCTATATTCTTGGAAGCAAAGGCAACTAGTCGCAGACCTATAGAAGGACAAAGAAGAGATGACGTAAGAGATCAGCAGAGAAAAAGAGCAGAAGATGAAAAAAGATTGATCACTTCCGTAACTGTTTTACCTGGCGCAAGTGATGACCTCAAAGCCCGGGCATACAAGGAATTGATTAGTTTTTATATAAGCGACGAATTTACTTCCAGTTATAGTAAGGATGGTTTAAAGAATGATCTCTATAAACAAATCCTTGATTTAAAAAATCTTTCCCCACAGGTGAGGATAAAGTATCTGCTAGACGTACAGAATAATGATGCCTTAGCAGAAGTAATTGACAGTAAAGTAGCCACAGACGACGATAAAACAAAGGCGATTTTTTACATGGAGAAATTCGTTTATGGAGATGCTGCAAAAGCGAAAAAAGTAGAAAGTATTTTAGGCCTTCCAAAGGCTTCGACCAGCAATAAAGTAGCTGCCATAAAAAAGAGTGCAGAATTCTATAATAAAGCAAGCAAGGTAGAAGATGCCGCTAGAGTATTAAAACAAATGGATGCGCTCCCAGGAGTAGAAGACAAAGACAAGCAATTTGCTTATGATGTTCTAGGACAGGTAGAATTATATAATAAAAACCCCAAGGGTGCAGAAAGCTATTTTAATAAAATAATGGATCTGAAAAGTCTAAGCCAGGAAGAAAAAGCAGATGCCCTTATTGTGATGGGAGACCGGTATAAAACATACAAGAGTTTTGATAATGCAATAAAAGAATTTGAAAAAGCTGCAGAAATGCGCAACATTACAGATGGAATAAAGGCTAAGGCATATTACAATCTTGGCCTGCTATACTATGAGCAACTCAACTATGCTGATGCTAGAAAAGTTTTTAAGAAAACAGATAATCTAAAGCTAGACAGCGCAATGATTGTGTATAAAACTACCGCCTTACAATACATAGGAACGTCCTTCTACAAAGAAAAAAACTATAAAGAAGCAGCGACCGCTTTTGGGAGCATGGCGGAAGTTAAAAACATTACGGGACTAGAGGAAGCAGCAGCACGTTATATGCAGGGACAAAGCCATTTGGCAGGAGAAGATTATAAGGCAGCAAGAAAAGCTTATTCTAAAACATTGGAAAATACAGAGGCTTCCAAACTAAATAAATTTCAGGCGGGGATTGATATAATAACGAGTTATGAAAAGGAAAACAAGCTAGACGATGCTGCACAGGCATACGCACCATTGTTTGTTATATATAATACAAACCCTTACGACAAAATTCTAAACGAAACAGATCAAAGAACATTTGCTACTGCAAGAACAAAATTTAATAATGACTTCTGGGACAAAGCTAAGGAGTGGGGCGACAAAGCAGACAACTACCAATCTGCAATAAAACTATTGGAAACACGACTTGCAAATGATGAAAAGCTTTATAGCACCGACACTAAAAGAGTTTATCATACCATGGCTGGCATTTATGCCAAACAAGGGAAAAAAGACCTGGCCAAGAAAAACTACCAAGCAGTGATAGATGTAGATAAAAATGCTACAGATTATTATAAAAAAGATGCAGAGAAAAAACTGTCGGAGCTTTAATTCCATAAAGTGGTGCTTACTAAATAGTGCGATTTGCAGTATAGAATTAAATAAACTGCACCGGTAACTTTAATACCCTTACCTTTGCAGCCATTTATTAAAAAAGAGGGCGCTATATGTTATGCGCAAAGGCTATCGTTTTAGATGCGCAAAATCGTATCTCTAAGTTGAACATCAACTTTTCTCTCCTACAATGGCAAGGGCATAACAAAAGTTTTTAAGGTAAAAGATATATTTCTGCTACCGGCAACTTTGTTTTGCATTACAATAATCTTGCAAAGCCGTTCTACATAAAACATTTTATTATGACAAATGCATTTGAAGCATTAGGCCTAGGTGAAGACCTTGTAAAAGCGGTTGCCGACCTTGGTTTTACAGAACCAACCACGATTCAACAAGAAGCTATTCCTATCCTTGTGCAAGGCACAACAGATTTTATTGGTCTGGCACAAACCGGTACCGGTAAAACGGCGGCCTTTGGTTTGCCTCTTCTCGAACTTATTGAAGCAAAAGATAAATTCCCGCAGGCACTTATTGTGTGCCCTACGAGAGAACTTTGTTTGCAGATCACGAATGATCTTATTTCATTTAGCACACACAGCAGAGGTGTGGCTATAGAGCCAGTGTATGGCGGTGCTAGCATAGTAATGCAAATAAGAAACTTGCGCAAAGGTGTGCAGATTGTAGTAGCTACTCCAGGTCGTCTTATCGACTTAATTGAAAGAAAAGCAATCGACTTACAAAAAGTAAAATATGTGGTCCTGGATGAGGCAGATGAAATGCTGAACATGGGTTTCCGCGATGATATTGATTTTGTATTGAAGAATACAGTAAACCGCCAGAGCATATGGTTGTTTAGTGCTACCATGCCACCACAAGTAAGAGCGATAAGCAAAAACTTTATGACTTCTCCAAAGGAAGTTACGGTGGGCAAAAAGAACAGTGGAAACGTAAATATTGATCATCAGTATTTTGTTTCTCCAGCACAATCTCGCTATGAAACACTGAAGCGTTTGATTGATTTCAATCCTGGTATGTATGGTATCATATTTACCCGTACCAAAATGGACGCACAGAATGTATGTGAACGTTTAAGCAAAGCAGGTTATGAAATAGAAGCACTACATGGCGATCTATCGCAGCAACAGCGTGATCGTGTAATGGCTCGTTTCCGTACTAAAGCATTGCAATTATTAATAGCAACGGACGTAGCAGCTCGCGGTATAGACGTAGATGGAATTACGCACGTTATTAACTACGAACTGCCAGATGACATGGAAGTGTATACCCACAGAAGTGGTCGTACGGGCAGAGCAGGTAATACAGGAATATGCCAGTCTATCACCCACAGCCGCGAATCATTTAAGATCCGCAGCCTGGAGAAAATGGTAAACTCACAGTTTCACAAAATGGATATCCCTAGCGGTAAAGAAGTTTGTCGCAAGCAGTTTTTCCATTTTATGGATAAGCTCATCAGCACAGACATTTCTCATGGCGATTACGAAAACTATTTGCCAGATCTTATAGAAAAATTTAAAGACGTAACTAAAGAAGAAGTACTACAAAGAGTAGCCGCTTTAGAGTTTGACCATTTTCTTAAGTACTATGAAAATGCAGAAGACCTTAATGCAAAAGGGGCTGGCCGCAGTAGAGAGCGCTTTGACGGTGCAGATCGCAGCGGAAGCAGCCGTAGTGATAGAGGAGACAGAAATGAAAGATTTAGCAGAGGTGGCGACACTGGCTTCACTAAATTATTTATAAACCTAGGCACGAAAGATGGTTTCTACAAAGCGAGTTTCTTACAATTTGTTCTTGACGAAAGTAATCTCTCTAAAGAAGTTCTAGGCAAGATAGATATGCGTGATATGAACACCTGGGTAGAAGTAGACAATGCAAATGCTAAGGATATGATAAGCGCTCTAGATGGTAAAAAATACAATAACAGAGTAGTAAGAATGAACGAAGCAGATGGCGGCGGTAGTAGTAGTGGTGGCAGAAAGCCGGGAGGAAGAAGTGACAGAAGAGAAAGCGGCGACAGAAGCAACCGAGGAAGTAGACCAGTAGGTGGTGGCGGCGATCGCAAAAGAGTGTATGGCGCAAAGCGTAATAGAGATTGATACAATTATAAAAACTTATAGTATTTAATACTTAGATTAAATGCAGTGACTTCTCACTGCATTTTTTTTGCTCACAACTCCTCACTAAAACTTATCTTGATAAGCTTTAGCAACTAATGTTCATCATTTTAGAATAGTAGATTATGGAGCAGGTAAAAATATATATTGACTACATAGCCAAAGCCATAGAGGCAATAGGTGTGCTTACTATGCTTATAGGTACACTCTATTCTTTAGGAAAATTCTTGCAGGTCTATAGAAAATCGGCAGATGCATATTTAATGCTAAGGCAAACGCTGGGAAAGTCTATCCTTATAGGGCTGGAGATTCTTATTGCTGCAGATATTATTGCCACGGTAGTCACAGAAGCCACGCTCCGATCCGTAACGGTTCTTGGTGTGATCGTACTTATTCGTACTTTTCTGAGTTTGTCGCTGCAAGTGGAGTTGGAGGGGAAGTTTCCTTGGCAAAGAAAAGATTCGAACAACCTTGGAGAAAATAAATGAGTCTTGGAGTTTATCATTTTGACTTCGACAGCGCCGGCTTTATCTTCTCCTTCCAGGTATATTTCCCTACCGTAAAAAGATTTGAGAATGTATTGCCCAGCCACTTTCCGTGTGCTTTAGGATCCTCTTTTACAATACCTGCAATTTCTTTTATTCCTTTTATAAACCGCGTACCGGCATCAGAAATGCTTGCAGGATCTTTTATGCCCGCCACTAGTGCATTGCCGGCAGAAAGACCCGCCTGGCCAAGAGTTTTCAATAAGAAAGAAGGAGTGAGTACATCATAAGAAGGATAAGTGCCTTCAAAAATTCCGGCGATAGTGGCGGCGTATTTCGGGTCTTTTTTTGCTTTTTCAATAAGTAACTCTACAAAACCTAACCACACAGGAGTAAGGCTTTTATTTCTGGGAAATTGTACCAGTAGGTTGGACAATGCGAAATCGTACCCTACTTCTTTATCTACCCTGTGCCTGTATTGATGTAA
>JBBKWE010000128.1:0-16383 GCA_037968795.1 Ferruginibacter sp. | reverse complement strand
AATGAAAATGGATTACTATTTGCGGGTGGCGTAGCGCTTCCTGAAGAAGGAGCATTTTTACTCACTGTAAGCGATACCACATTTGATGTATATTGTTTTCCTCCCGCCACGGCCTTGGCAGCAGGTATAGTAAACTTCCCGGTCCTTTTGGGTTGTAGCACATAACTAATAGCGGTGTATTGGGAAATCTTGCCATTGATATCACTCATTCCCGTCTCTCTATTAGGACCACTCACTACCTCAAAACCGTTGATAATCCCTGGAGTGATGCTCTCCGGCTGATCTGTATTTTCTAATACTAGACGCAATGTAGTATAGCCATCCATGCCTATAACAGCAGGGTTTACAGTCGCTTTAAAACATGCCTGCGCTCCGGCGCAAAGCGATGAAAGCAATAAAAAGGTAACCGCGATAAAAATTGTTAAACTAAATTTCATAATAAATAAATGCTGCGGCAAAATTACAACAAGAGCGCAGGCTAAGCAAGGAGAAATACTCTGCCGGCATAAATGTATTGTTAATTATAGGTCGCCTAGCTGAGGCCTTATTATAATAGATTCAACAACTGCCTGCATAGATAATTTGCTTGCTGCAAATACCATTTTTGAAATATCGGTAGCCTCCATGATACGACTATCGCTGTTATCAAAATCGCCCCAGGAATCTGTAAGAACAGCACCAGGGTATACCGTCGTTACTTTTACGCCTTTGCCTTTCAGTTCATGCCTCAGGTTCTTACTGAGACCGTCCATGGCAAACTTGCTCACACTATATCCGCCACCATTATCATACGCTTTGAGCGCTGCTACGCTGCATATATTAAAAATATGTCCTGTCTTTTTTTCTATCATTTTGGGAAGTAAAGCCTTTGTGAGGTAAAAGGCACTATAAAAATTAGTATCCATCATCGTCTCCATTGCCTCCTCTTCCTGCTCTAGTAGCAAGCCTGGTAGAAAAGTTCCCGCATTATTTACAAGAATATCTGTAGCGCCTCTCTCGTTGCAAAATGTGCCAAAGCTTTGAGCTTCGTTTTTTTTGCTTAAGTCTGCACTAAGGGTGTGTATTTTCAATTGCGGGTTTATACTACGAAGTTTGCTGGCAGTTTCTTCCAAAGTATGGTTATTTCTTGCGCACAATATCATTTGTTTTGCCTCGGAGGCAAAGGCTTCTGCTATGGATTTTCCAATGCCTTTGCTGGCTCCGCTTATAACTATATTCATGGTACTAAGGTAAATGGTTTTTCGATCTTAGTGAACCATTGTTGTATATTTTGACACTTGCTTTTTAGCCACTGAGGCGCAAAGGCAGGAAGGTTGACAAAAGGAGTGACAGAATTTTAATCGCTAAAAGCTTCCCTTATAAAAAAAATTACAGTTCAGACTTTTTTGAGCGAATGCAAGAGGTAACACTGAGTTACTTTAAGCTTCAAAACTTTTCCCTTTCTAAAACGTTCTACTGAGAACCTATACATTTGCAAAACAAAAAAAAACAGCCTCACTATAATATGGCAAAAGAATACAAACATATTTTCTTTGATCTTGATCACACTCTGTGGGACTTTGATTCCAATGCACAGGAAAGCATAAGCACGTTATTCTTGCAGCTATCATTAGAAGAAATGCTGCAAGTACCATTTCAGGATTTCTATGAAAAGTATCTTGTTCACAATAAGACCTTATGGGCGAGGTATGAAAAAGGTTTTCTCTCCGTAGAGGATCTCAAATGGAAAAGGATGTGGCGTACCCTGCTTGATTTTAAAATTGCAGATGAGGCATTAGCCAAAAAAATGAGTTTTCAATTTCTGGATATTTTGCCTATGCAGAAAAAAGTATTTCCACATACATTTGAAATTTTGGATTACCTGAGCAACAAAAACTATGTATTGCACCTTATCACTAATGGTTTTGAAACTGTGCAACGGAACAAACTGAGGAGTAGCGGACTTGATAAATATTTTGTAGAAGTTATTACAAGTGAGCGCAGCCAAAGCAGAAAGCCTTTAAAAGAAATTTTTGATTATGCCCTGCTACACTCCAAGGCAAAATTGAAGGAGAGTCTTATGCTGGGTGATAACCTGGACGCAGATATATTAGGGGCTGTAAATTATGGAATGGACAGTGTTTTTGTAAACCACACCGGCGAGGCAATAGGGGATATAAAACCTACTTATGAGATTACTCATTTGCAGCAATTAGAGGGGATATTGTAGAAGATGACGTAGCAATTTTTATGGCTAGGAATTTAATATCGCAATCCCGATAATTATACGGGACGCAGAGAAAAGGCACGCCAAGAGCGCTAAGAATTTACAATCCCCTTATACAATTTAATCTCTTTATGTCTTCTACGAATTTAATGTAGCAATCACATCTACACCGCCTTTTACCTTTTGGTTTAGCTCTACGTTTAGCTTTGTTCCAACGGGCAGAAGCAAATCAACCCTACTGCCAAATTTTATAAAGCCAAGCTCTTTATTTTGTTCTACGACATCGCCTACCTGTAAGTAATTTACTATACGCTTAGCCACTGCTCCGGCAATTTGTTTTACCAGAATTTCTATGTTTCGTGTTTTGATAACGACGCTATGGCGTTCGTTCTCAGTACTACTCTTTGGGTTCCAAGCTACGAGAAACTTACCCTTATGATATTTGCTATAAAGTACAGTTCCACTCACAGGGTTTAGGTTTACGTGCACATTTGCAGGGCTCATAAAAATAGATACTTGCAATCTTTTTTCTTTGAAATATTCGGGGTCTACTGTTTCTTCTATAACTACTACTTTGCCATCGCAGGGAGAAATAACACTCAAGCCGCCTTCTGTTTGCGTACGTGCTGGTATTCTAAAAAATGAAACTATAAATAGCCAAAAGATTATGGAAACTGCAAGAATAAGAATGCACAGCCAGAGGAGAGTGCCACTTAAGAACCATAATAAGGCAAGATTTATAGCGCCTAATATGATAAGTGTGATAGCAATGGTTTTATAACCTTCTGTGTGAATCCTCATGTATATGTTGTAGTTTGGTAAAACTTTTCGTTTACAAAAGTACGTGAATTACTGCGAAGAAACAGAGTAATGGCCAGTAGATAATTTGGCAGTTTAAGTAGTAGCGTGCTCCGTTCAGAATTTATAATTTTGCCCGTAAAAACAAAATTCAGATGATAAATTTTTTTAGAAAGTTTTTTGGTATCAAGCCAGCCGTTAATCTTACATAATTGGTAGAGAAAGGTGCCATGCTGGTAGACGTGCGCACAACCTCAGAGTTTGCCCAAGGTAGTGTGCCGGGAGCAATTAATATCCCCTTGGATAGCATAAGCTCTAAGCTGCATGCTTTTGAGAATGCAAAAGCGGTAATTGTGTTCTGTGCAAGCGGAATGAGGAGCAGCCAGGCAAAATTAATTTTGCAAAAAAATGAGATCAATAATGTGATAAACGGGGGTACCTGGCAAAAAGTAAATAAGTATGTAGTTTAGAAAACCAACCTCAGAGAAAGCGGTAAGAAAGCCAATTTCATTTTTACTCTACCGTTAGAGAAAATGTGATGGTGCGGGCATTAACCTTATCTACAACATTAGAGAATTTTAGATCGGGATCCCGGCTATGTACGTTGTTCAAACTGTAACCAATCTTGAGCTCTGGCGATAAAACAAAGTAGGGGAAGTAAAGGTGGAAACCCATCCCTCCTTCTATACCATAATCAAATTTCCTAAGCTTTATGAGATCTTCATTTCCTTTGGAAGCCTTGCTTGCCGCAAAGTCGTATTCTACCTTCCCTCCGGCCATCATATAGACTTTAAAATTTTCAATTCGATCGCTGCTAAACTTCAGCTGAAATGGCAAAGTGAGCGTAATTCCCTGTATTTTTTTCCGGGTTATTGTATCCTCGCCCAGTATCTTATTGGGATATGTTAATCGATATTCAAAGGCCTTTTCGGTAAATACAAGATTGAAAGGGTAAGTCCTTATATCAAAGTGCTCAGAGAGATTATAGTTTACAAGTAAACCCATATTTATTCCTGTATTGTTTACACTCTCCACCACAGTTACACTATCATTGGGTTGGTTAAGAAAATACGGATGGTGCGTAAAATTGTAGTGCGCTCTATTAGCACCTACATTTATTCCAAAGTGAAATCTCTTGTCCTCATTTTGCGGATAATTTATTTGCGTACCAAACTGTGCAAAGCTGGAAAGAGGTAATAGAAAAAAAACTATGGGTATAAATCTCATTTTTGTGCGCTATATATATTGCAAACACCCAGCGTAAGTGGTCGGGCCTTTGTATTTACGAATTGTACTTTCTTTAGTACGTTAAGAAAATCCTTTCCTTCCGGAAAATTTGTTATCGACTCATCAAGGTATTGATAGGCACTATTACTTTTTGAAACCATCTTGCCCACATTGGCGGCCACATATTTCATGTATAAATTATAACCAAATCTTGCCACTGCATATTTTGGTTTGCTAAACTCTAAAACGATAAGCCTGCCCCCCGGTTTTAAAACCCTGTATATCTCTGAGAGCCCTTTTTCGAGGTTTTGAAAGTTACGAACTCCAAAAGCAACTGTTACAGCATCAAACGTATCATTAGCAAAGTTTATTGTTTCGCTATCACCTATTTGTAGTTTAATAGTATCTCCTAGTCCCGCTTTTTCTACTTTTTCATTTCCCAGCGAAAGCATTCCCTGGCTTATGTCTATCCCTATGATTTCTGTAGGTTGTAAGATTTTTGTAGCCATTATAGCCACATCTGCAGTGCCGGTAGCTACATCCAGGATATGCTTAGGATTATCTTCTTTAAGCATTTTTAATGCCTTCTTACGCCAACCTACATCTATGCCTGCGCTCAGAAAACGGTTAAGAAAATCGTAGCGGTGTGCTATGTCATCAAACATATCTGCTACCTGCTCTTTCTTACTGAGCGAAGACTGCTCATCTGGAACTATATTGTCGTGGGCGTATGTACTCATTTATAAGTTTGCAAATATAGGTTAAAGCGCAACTTACGGCAATACACAGCGTTATGCTTTTTGATAAGAATACCTTAATCTTGTATAAAACCAATAGAAAAGGGGAATGGAAATAAAAAAAGCTACATATTTAATCAGCAATCCGGATTTTGAGAAATGTCCGCCTGCCACCAAACCCGAGTATGCTTTTATAGGCCGAAGCAATGTGGGCAAGTCTTCGCTCATAAATATGCTATGTAATAATGACAAACTTGCTAAGACATCTGGTTCTCCGGGAAAGACGCAGCTTATTAATCATTTTGAAATAGTGAGCACAATCTCAGAGGAGGACAGCGCAGAGAAAAAACGCTATGAGTGGTACCTGGTAGATCTGCCCGGCTACGGTTTTGCCAAAGTGAGCCAGAGCAGCCGCCGACGCTGGGAGCAAATGATAGAAAACTATCTGAGAAAGAGAGAGAACCTCACAGAGATATTTGTACTCATAGACAGCCGCCACAGTCCCCAAAAGATAGATCTTGCTTTTATAGAAAACCTAAAAGAGTGGAACGTCGCCTTTAGTATTGTTTTTACAAAAACAGACAAGGAAAAACAACGCATAGTAAGCAAGAATATCAAGGATTTTCTTGCTGCCCTTAACAAGACCTGGCAGTTTCTTCCCCGTCATTTTGTGAGCAGCGCAGTGAAGAGAACTGGTAAGGATAAAATTCTTAATCACATTGGGGAGGTGCTTACGGAGTTGTATGAGGGTGATGGGGGAGAGTAGATACTTCGATGTGCTTTTTGTCCCCACGAACCTCTGTGGATTTTTACCTTCCATGTCCATCCTCTTCCGTCATTACAGCATTGTAAGATTCCTTCAATAAGTTACCCAGCCGTTCATCTTGCTTTGTCAATATTGGAAGAAGTGAATTATAGATTTTTTCATTTTGTTCATTTTTCGGATGAGGTCCGTCAAAAATAAAATGGAATACGCTTTTAATTTCCTTGTCTGTTCTTTTTGATAGTGATGTGCAAGCTGCTTCCGTATAATTTATTAGTCTATCCGAAAACCCAAAAGCTTCTCTGATGTTATCAGCCTCCCAAACCCCGTTCACACAAATGTTGATGAACTTATCGTAATAAATTTCTTTAGAAATAGAGTTTAGATTTGCAAAATAGCTAATCATTTTTTCGCCGGTGGTATAGTTATATAATGGGGCTCTCCCTTTTTTGTCGTCAAAACCAAAGGCAGCTTGCATTTCTTTAAATGAATTGGGGAATGCACAGAAAAATTTCTCCTCAGCAGCTAGTTGTTTTTTGTCAAAGTATGTAGTTATTGTGTCTGACCGATCCAGTGCATTTTTAAACTTAAAAATAGAACAGTCAAGCGTTTGGGTCGCTGTCAATTGATTGGTTGGAGCTGTGCCGTGTGTCGTAGAAGCAATTGTATCAATAGTTTTGCTTTCTTCCGCTTTTTTCCCCTGATTGCAAGATGTCAGAACGAAAACTATGAATAAAATTTTAGATGTTTGGTTCACGTTGTCTATTTAAAATTGAGTGCTTCGCCTTATTACAAATATACTTTTATCAAATAGCGCATAATTAATTTTGTAAGCATGAGTTTTAATTGATTTACAACGTCATTTCAATTAGTGAGAGCGAAGGTTAGAGTAAACAGGCACCTTGGCGGCTATTGTTTTTACTACATGAAAGTGGTATTGCCTACGCAATTATATGTAAATAACTTAGCATTTATTCTAATTATTTTATTTCGGGTTTAGCTTACATAACTTTTATAAAAATGCAAAAGTTAAAAAAGTACTCCTATTTACTGTAATATTTTAAACTCTTAAACTTATATCTTATGCCAAACAAAAAATCATCTCCCGTCAAATTAAAAATTGACGAAAGAAACAAAGAGGAATTAAAAAATGCACATGCTTATGTATTCGACAATGCCACAGGAAAATTATTGGAGTCGAAGCCACTACTAAAAGGTGAAGCAGCACTAGGAACCTCTTCTGAAAGTCTTCGTGGCAAGACACAATTAATAATTGGGCCACCAATGCCCAAAGAGATGGGAGAAAATCTTTCGCCAAGTACGCTCTTATCTGCAGGAGGCTTTCAAGCATCTATGCAGTTTTCTCCAGCAAATGAAATTTTGATTTCTGCAATCCCACGAATCAAGTGGCCATTAATCTGGCCATTCTGCCATGTAAAAGGTAATTTGACCAAATCTTTCATCATAGATGGAGTGGAAAAAATACTGCCGGTTTGCGATGCCAGGGTTCACATTTGCGATGTAGACAGGATTATCTTCTGGTGGAATAATATTCCTGATAAAATTTTTATTGATATTGCAGAAAAACTTCGTCCGCAGATTAAATGGCCTATTAATCCGAGAGAGCCAATTCCAAATCCGCGTTTCCCTAATTTCAGACCAGCCATTCCCGTTAATCCTGTACCCAGCCCTCCAAACCCGGCTTTCAACTCTCTCAATCCAGCTATGAACATTGCTAAAGTAATGAGTAAAACTACAGGCAATTTCAAGACTGTGGCTTTACCTACATTACCAGATACTTTGCAGCGTGCCATTATATCCAATTCTATTACTTCCATAAAGAGTTCTATTCTGGAGAACTATCAGTTATTGCACCCTTACTTCTGCTTGTGGCCTTGGGTATGGCCATGGCTATATCGCTGCACAGAGATAGGTGTAGCTACAACTGATTGTAATGGTCATTTCGACCTTCGCTACTGGAATTTTGGCAAAAAAAATGTGTACATATGGGTCGAAGTTTTAATTGACGGTAATTGGGTTACAGTTTATAACCCACCTAAACCGTGTTATACTCATTGGAATTATGAATGCGGAACAGAAATAAATGTTCGACTTACAGATCCAAGAATCAGACAATGCTCATGCGATATACTTCCGGGTGATTACATACACATGAAAAGCATCAATTTTGGGAAATCTATACGAAGCATACAACAGAATACAATTGCCAGCGGCCATTTGGCGAATGCAAGAGGTTTAACACCGTACGGAGCTTACGGAAACATTAGTCCTTTTGGAGGTAATTTTCCACTCGTTGTGAAATTTGGAGCCGGCTTTCCAAAATCTACAGTCTCACACTATCGCTGGAACTATAGGAAAATCATGGACGGAAACCTTAATCCTGTAGCCGACGGAGACCATAACTTGGCTGGTGAGGTAGGTAGACCTTATACGTTTCCGAAACTAGTAGCCGGTAGTCCTCAATCATTTTCCAATACATTCCCGATGGGACCAAACGTAGTGGGCGGTAATGCACAATACAAGATACCTCATGTAGATCCTACGTTAGATGTGCCGGAAGCAGATGCTGAGTGGGGACGACAAGATACGGCGACCATTAATGTAAATACTGCAAGCATGGTAATGGAAGGATTGTATCTATTTACTTTCGAACTAGTAAATGCCGCAGGCGCAGTGCAGGCTGTACCGGCAGATACCTATATAGTCTCAAAGAAAAGCAGCGATGTTACCTTGCCAGATCAAGATACCGTGACGGCAGATGGATTGCCAGAAAATTATGTAGTAAAGAACGGGGCAGGGCAGGCTATTGCATTCCGATTCTATATGCGTATAGATAATAATCGTTGCTATGCTGATGTGCAGGATGCAGTTGTGCCTAGCGGAACGACAGACACAGAATGTGGATTTGGGTACTATAATGACAAGCTAACAGACAATGTGACCTTACGCTTTGTAGCGGGCCATCCACATGATTTTGCTACTTATTCATTTGGCGTTACAAAAGGGAACAGCAATTCTGTACCTGAAGCCAATTCTTCCGGAGCAGTTACGAGTAGTAACAATGGTTATACGATTAGCGACGATCCAATGGGTACAAGTCCGAAGGATGGTTTTTCAAAACTGATTCCGGTAAGAACAATGTTAGGAGATTGCCCTCAGGCAGCCTTTGCAGAAAATTTACATGTAAACGCTACCCATTCTGATGGTGTGAATGAATTGAATCATTTGGATGCCAGTGATACAGCTGCTATAGCATTAGCGCCGGCACCTACGCCATAAGGATAGGTTTATAACTATTTCTTTAGTCTTCTAAAACCCAGTGAATTTATTAAATAGTTTGCTGGGTTTTTTGTTTGCACGGGAGTCTACCTTGTAACTAGATTACCATTTCTAAGTCCTTCACATTTATTGTAAAAAGCATTTTTTCTGCAACAATACTGCTACCTATGTTAGCGAAAAAGAGAATGTCCTTTTCATAGACTTCAATTAATACATTTTTTTAATCTTGTCCTCATAGGTTTCACATTGTTCTATTCTAGCTTTTTCACTGTTTGTTATGCTCAAAGGTATCAATATCATAGAAAGGTATTTACGATTATTTATAGTTTAATTTTAGTGAGCAATCCATTCGTTTTTTAAATATTGCATTGCTTCAATCAAAGCTTGTTTTGAGGACTTTGGGTTGAAATCTATTTCATTTTTTGATTTTGTGATTTCATAATCTTGTTTTAAACCGTAAAACTTGTCCAAATAATGCCGTTGTAATTGAGGTTCTTTTCCTGTTAATTTACTTGCGAACTCCATTAATCCTGCTGCCGAGTACAGCAAGCATTTAGGTACTTTTTTTGGTGTTTTTAATTTAAGTTCCGGAAATTGTTCTGCTGCTATTTTCACACTTTTCTGCATAGAAGTATGGCGTTCATTTGCCAAAATGTAGCGTTCTCCGTTTCTTCCTTTTTGCATTGCGTTATAAGTACCCAAAGCCACGTCTTTTACATCGATCCAGTTAAGTGTAATGTTCGTGTCAACAGGGATTTCACCATTAATTATCTGATAAACTAAATTATTAGAATAACTTAATTTATAAGCCTCACTACCAATCATTGCAGAGGGTAATACTAAAACAGTCCTGATGCCATATTCTGTTCCTAATTTTAAAGCAAGTTTATCTGAATCATTTTTAGAATTGTAATACCAATTCCGTCTATCTTTATTATAACCATTATCAACGTTTGCAGGTAGTTTTGTAAAATCTAATGATGCTACGGAGCTTACAAAAACAATGTTTTTAATGCCACATTCATGGGCAATATAAAAAACATTTTGTGTTCCTTTTACATTATTGTCATAGATTTCTATTTTCGGATCTTTTGCCCACATACTAAAATTAGCTCCAACAGCATAGACATTTGTTACGTCTTTAAAAGCTTTTATAAGTGATTCTCTGCATGTAATGTCTGCTTGAACTACTTCGCAATCCAAACCCATAAAAGGGGCCCGGTTATTTACATTTCTGACCGTTGCTCTTACAGTATGGCTCTTTGAAAGTAACAGTCTTACTAAATTATTCCCAAGATGTCCGTTTGCTCCTGTTACTACTGAAATTTCTTTGCTCATTTTTTAGTTTCTTTTGAGCAAATTTCAAAAGTTTTCAGGGCATTAAAAATAACAATTGTTAGAAAGTAATTTGTTTGCGAATACGACTTAATGATTGAGGTTCCATTCCTAAAAAAGATGCAATATTTTCAATGGAAACGTTTAATGCTAAATTTGGGGATTGTTTTACAAATTTTAAATAGCGTTCTTTAGCAGAAAGTGTTTGAAAATCTCTAACCCTTTCAATCTTACAACTTAAATGTTCATTAGTTATGATCTCAATTAGTGTATACCAATTATTTGAATAATTTCTTAACAAGTCTAAATCTGGCTTGGAAATTTTTATAAGGCTGCAATTAGTTAGAGTTTCAAAATAATCAGGTGAAGGTGTTTCATTCATAAAACTTTCGACAGAGGTAAAAAAATTTTGTTCATCAACCAGATGTTCTATGATTAGTTTTCCATTTACATTTTGGTAACCTTTGACAATTCCACGACTTAAAAAGTAAATATATCGTTCTGTTTTTCCTGCTTTTAATAAACTGGTTTGGGCTGCAATATCTTCAACAATAAATTTTTTTTCAATTAAATCTATTTCTTCTTGAGTTATAGAAATTCTTGATCTTATATATTTAATTAGCTTTTCCATTTGTCGGTTGAAATAGCAGGGAGTAGACTGGGCTTTGTGCTGGCGGGAAATTCGTATTTCGTCTCCCCCACTGCAAATGATTGAAAAAAGACCGTCCTTAAAAAAGTTGATTGGTATACAATAATAATCCTGCTACTTGTTTACTAAGATAAGACATCCTCACATACTTGAGTATTAGAGTTTAAAATTTGCGTTTGCAAAAAAGCACTTCGCAGCACTAAGGCTCAGGAAGGGATTTTTTATCGAGTGAGCTGTTGTTTTATTCTCATGCTATTTTCTATTTTGAGTCTCTACGAAAAATATTGTTTTACGAAAGAAATTTTTAATTTTATTTCTCCTTACTGCATATTTGCTCTAAACATTACAGCCATATTTCATTTATCAGTGCGGTCTTGCGCAAATTTGCAAATTGTTTTTGTTTGCAAGAGATTCTTTTCGAGAAGCCAGGTTCGGTGGATGAGTGGTAGCTTGAGTTTCGTTTGATGAGGTCTCGAACCGAGGTGGAGTAGGGAAGCACGATGCCTTAGTTATTATCTGTTTGGACTTTTCTCGTTCTGCTCAATACTTTTTTAATGTGTCTGAGTATAAATTAAAGTCGTGGAATATAGAGTCCCAATTGTTAATAGTAAATTCATATTCCCAAGGCTCAATATATCTTGCTTTAATTTCTTTCGCTTGCTGAAATACTTTTTTATAATCTCCATTGGGAAAACTGGAAGTATTGTCAGAA
This sequence comes from Ferruginibacter sp., assembly GCA_037968795.1. Lineage (GTDB taxonomy): Bacteria > Bacteroidota > Bacteroidia > Chitinophagales > Chitinophagaceae > Ferruginibacter. The sequence continues at coordinate 4,656 of JBBKWE010000128.1, read as the reverse complement.
CGTTGAATGACCTGACAATATATATCACCAGGAAAATTTTTCAAAACAGTTATTAAATTTGTTTGATAAGTTGTATTTCCCGAAATCCACCAATTAGCCGCACCAACTCTGTGATTTAGAGAATTGTCATTCCATAGACTTGTAATAATCGTCGATGCTGGGTTCGTAGAGAAAAAGAGTTCGTGCACTTCAAATGCTAATGCTTTTTTTGAGAATGAGTTTGCAAACTTTTTTGCATTCTGTAAAGAAGCATCAATCCATTTTGTCTCAGTGTAACCAGCAGCCGTGAATGAAGCCTGATTAAAGCCATTAAGATGTCCTTCAACTCCATTTGCTGTCATTTGAGGTATGTAAACTAAATGTAATGAAGTGTCATCATTGTACCTTTCAGCTAGTTTGTCTGCAAGATTGCCCATATAAGTTAGTACAGTATTATCCCAAATCAATGGCAATTTATAAGTGGTAGTCCCAAATAAGTAGTTGTAATATGGAACATTTTTTTGAGTGATAAGCCAGTCGGGACTACCAATACCACCAGCAAGAATTGAAAGAGAATATTTTTTTCCTTTAGCTTTTACAGCGCTAATTTGATTGTCAAGTGCAGCGTAGTTAAAATTACCTTCTGTTGCTTCGATGTCTTTCCAAAATGCTCTGATTAAAACACCTCTTGTTTCAGTATGATTGAGAACAGTATTTGATGTACTCCCAGAGCTAGAGAATACCCCTTTTGGTTTACTTACTGTTACTGTCGCAGTTGGTGTGGTACTAATATTTTTTTTACAAGAAAAGATAAAAAAGATAATAAAGAAGGGCAAGTATTTTAGAGGGTTTTTAGTCATAATTTATAGATAGCTTATCATTGGACTGCTTTTTTTTAATTGGTTTAATATCGGCTCACAATTTTTGAAATAAGGGCTGTCATTGCATATTGGGTGGGGTTGGCAAAGCGGGGAAAGCTGCTCAACAGATTATTCGGGGCAGGCTGTCCGGCCCGGTAAACCGAAGCCCAATTTATAATTAAATGTTGAAGTTAAGAACTAAAGCTGGATAGAATTCCGTCCGCCCGATATGAAGCAACATAGTAGTACAAATGCTGAGACACAGCTTCCGTCCGCCCCCATTTAGCCAAACCCGATGTAAGCTGCTGTTTTAGTTGGAATGTACTAAGGATTTGCTTTGCTAAATACTTCAAGCATTTTATTAATTGCTGTTCTCTTTTGTCATGGTAATTGCCGTCATAACGACTAATGAGCAAAGGGAGTAGCTGTCTTTCAGTTGTAGTAATTGCCAAGCCTCTAATGTCATTGTCGATACGTCCATCTAATACAAATTGTGCAAAGCCTATTCCTGCAATTGCGTTGTCATGCCCTAATAAAAATGAACCAGCCACTTCTTTTGAACTTGCCAAAATAACCTCTTCCAGTTGCTTGTCGTCTATGTTTTTCATAGAAGTGTCTGGTGAATTTTTAAATGCTTCCCTCATCATTTGCATTTGTTGTTCAATTGTACTTTCATCTGGATCTGCCTTAGAAGTGAACCAAAACTATTTGAATACCAGGAAAACACTCAAAAACTAATTGGAGTGAGTAAATAAACTACTTCCAGGTTTTTATACTCTTTTTTCCCATTGCCATTGCAAACATTACAAGTTCCGCTTATTGTTTTTTCTACAGTTTTAGGGTAAGAATAGGAATAATAAGTTGTATAATAAATACCCTCATGAGTAGAACTTTTACGAACGTATTCTGTGTGGTATGTTGTATACAAAAGTTTGCCTTTTCCATTACAAGCTTTACAAGTTTGCAATGAATTCTCCGCACTTATAACAGTACTTAAGTGGGGAGCATCCTTAAAAGCGATAGTTGCAACTTCTCCTGCATCAGTCTTAATTTTGAGTTTCTTATTTACAATGTCCACTTCTGTAAGCGTAGCCCATCGCTCAATAGCTCCGATGTAAATACTTGTTTTACCATCAGCCTTTAGTGAAGAAAAAGGTACTGTTTTGTTTGCCACAGGGTATAGATTTCTGTTTTTATTTCTGAGTGCATATTTTATCCCCGGAATGTCAATGGGATTCCATAAATCCTGTCGGGATTCACCTTCAGAAGAATGCGATTTTCCATTTTTTAATATTCCCTGCTTAAAAAAACCATATTCATAAGAAATTTTATAGGTATGGTGACCGGTTTGTGCGACTAAAAATCTTGGATCAAGGGGCTCCATTTTAACCCGATAGCCAAGGCCATTTAGCTTACCATTTTCAAAAAAACCAATTTCGGCATTTCGAATAAATGTTCGTGGTTCGGTTTGCGGTACCACCGTTGAATAATTAATACCATAACCAGAATGCGTGGAAAGGTTCTGCGACTTGATATTAATTACATTAAAATAATTGTTTAGTGGATGAAAGTGCAAATAATCTGTAGTATTGTTTAATTCGGTAATTAATTTTTCGGCTTCTATGGCTGGCACAGATACTTTGTAACTGGTATCTAATTTCCCATCAAAATAAACGCAATAAAAGGATGTGTTATTTGGTAAATCATTTACATATACAACTGATCCGTTACCATTTTCTTCGAGAGCAGGCAATATAAAACCAGCTATTTTCTTCCCACCTGGATGATTGTATATTCCAAGGTGATTAAAGCCGGAGTACGACCCATGCTCCCCATGACTAATATTAGACGCAGCTTTGTTAAACACAGCAATATGATCGGTATATTTCCACCAGGGCTCCATATTGTATGGACGTCTCATTCTGTAATTATAATGCCAGGGCATGTCATAACTTTTTAGATATGAAGGCTTCAGATGGGCATACTCCAAACCAAGAAAGTCAAAATTATATGAACTTTTATAGGTCTCAAAATCAGCCAAAACCGAACCGTCCTCGGCGTATAAAATTTTGCGTTCTGTGATATTTCGATTGCTTTTATGTTGTTCAGTCGCTTCTATATATTTCTCTCCATTTTTTTGGTAGATGATGTAGCTGCCATTGGTTTGATAACCCTTTTCATTGTTCTTTCCCGAATAAGCCAATTGGCCATTTTCAGCATAATAAATAGATATATCATCTTTGATTCTATATATTTTACTCTTACCAGTATGTTTGTTTAATATCAATTCTCCAGTGGCATACATTTTGGTTTGCCCAATATAAAATTCTATTTTATTGTAAAATCCATTTTTACATGGTCCACCATCACATTCAGACTTGCCCCAGTAGCTGTTGTCTTTAATAAAATTTGTGTATTGGTATATGCTTCCAATATTTGGGTACTTTATATAGTTGTAGAATACAGGAATCAGCGGATTACCATCATCCTTCTCATATTTTTCCTGTCCATAAACAACAGAAAAAGCAACAAAACTCAAGAAACAGGTTATCAATTTTTTCATAAGACTACATTAAAGAGCAATAATAAATATTATTCAGTAAAAAATGAAGACAATTATCAATACCGTAAATTATGTCCAAGTGAGCCTTTGAACAACCGAAGAAAAGTGTGCTTGTCAAAAATGTTGTTAGGATTGTGAGGTTCATAAAAATAGCAGCTTACGTCCGGCGGCTTTACGCAGTACGGGTATTGGTGCTGTGTCCGCCCGGTTGCTGATGTAAGTTAATAAACGAAAAATTAATTATTGAGATCAAAGTTATCTACTGAACGGTCTGGCCCAAAGCCGATGAACAATAGAGAAAAAATGTTGAAATACTTTGCGTCTGCCCGTATTGCGTAAAACCGCTTGTTATACGGCGTTTTGGGTGAGTTTAAATTTTGTGTTTTGTCTAAGAGCATATTTTCCTGTCAAATACCAGGTTAGCATGTCTCCAAAAGTCAAGTCTAATGTCTTGCGTTGATAGCTTGGAAAAAATTGAATTTTATTTAAGTTAATTTTTCCAAAAGTTAAAAGTCGGATAAGCCAAAATAGTATTACAAATGGTAGTCCTAACAAAGTCAAAAGTGAGGCACCAGAACCAAATAGTTCTCCCTCAGAAAGAAAGTGTTTTGAATAGTCAAAATTGGTTGAGTCCAATTTGAATGTTGTCACAAACTTTTCAAGTAATTCTAAATTGTCGTCACCAGCACAACCTAAGTCATTTTCAATTTTTGTCTGTAATGAAAGGACTTCATCACCAACTTCTTTTTCAATGAAATCTTTTACTTCAATATAGGATTGTCGTAAAGTTTTAAAGTCTTTATGAATAACAGTGTCTGTCATAAAAATGCCGTATAACGGGCAGGGCTTTGTGCTGGGCTGGACGTTTTAACGTCCAGCCCGGTAACCACCGCCCATTAAAATTACTGATGTTGAAGGTAACAAACAAAAGCCGATTAGTGTTCCGTCCAGCCCCGAACTGAAGTTGAGATATTGCTGCTGCCGGGGCAGGACAACGTCCTGCCAGCCTTGCACAAAACCTGATGTTGTGTGCAGTCATATATCGTATTAATCAATTGCAGTTAGCTTATGTGACACATTGCTATTTTTCAACGGAAATCTTTTTTGGTAAGTTAGTTGTCTCCATATCCATTCTGTAGGTCCATATAAAAACTTTGATAACCACCATCGACTAAGAATAATTTGTAATAAATAAAGTAGTATAGAGGCTATCCAAATTACAAGTAAAGACCATTCCCCGAGTAATCCGAAACC
>JBBKWE010000127.1:0-3610 GCA_037968795.1 Ferruginibacter sp. | reverse complement strand
CCTGCGATGAAAGGAACTGCCATGAGGTAGATGCACTCATTATATTTACCAAAATGATCCAAAACCTGAAAAGAATCATTTATTTGCAAGCCGGGAACTTCTAGCCTGTAATCCCCTAATTCGGTATGTGTAACTGCGGTATTGCCATTTTTTGCTTCCTGCGCACCTACGGCCGTATTTTTGAAATTGAGATAAGCAGTACTTATCACTTTCTTATCTATTAGAGAAGGAAACGGAAATTCATTGAATAGCATAGGGCGCTGACCAATAGCATCAATGTACATTTTAAAGTGCAGCAGCTCATGTTCAGAATAATAATAGTCTGCACCGCCTTTATTGCCAGGCGTAACTTTGCTATTTTTATTTACTGCTTTCATCTCAAGAACACCTGCTTCATGTAAAGCCATAAGTTCTCTGCACGAAGATTGTGGTACAAAGGCAATTACAATAGAGATAAGCGGCATAAGTGTATTGCGCAGTCGTAGCATATCCTCTGCAGAAAAATGCTTTGCCGGGTAGTTTATTGCATAGCTGAGTGATGCTAGTGCTTCTTTCCAGTAAATTGATCTCTCCTGCTCAATAGATTTTTCTGCTTCATAATACTCTTTCTTAAACAGTGTAAAGGGATCTTCTTTTCTTCTTTCTTGCATCACTTGATTTACAAATTCTTCCAACGTTTTGTCTTTTATACCCTCATAGATTTTAGGCGAGTGTTTCTTTAATGCCTTTAGAAAATTTTCTTCATATACATAGTCAAGCGGCACAAAACCATTGTTTTCTTCTTTGAGCGCAATTATTTCTTTTTCTGAAAGCATGTGGCGGGGCAGCAGTTCAGTATCCAGCAAATGAAACCTTATGGCAGGCAGTAAGCCATCAAGAGAGTGTAGAACAATTTTAAACCCTTCTGATTCTTTTGATAAATGAAAATTAAGCGTACTGTCAGAATTTTTAGTAAAATGTCCGTTGCACCGTGCGAGAGTTCTTACCGCATCTACAGCAGTAAGTCCGGCCCCTCTTATTGCAACAGGGTGGTTTATTTTCTGAGCTAGCTTCTCTGGCGGATAAGGGGAATCAAACCAGCCAGCAATTTTACCCTCATTAATTAATGGCCATTTGTGCCCGGTACAAATTATTACAACATCTACCGTAATTTCCTTGTCACCGGTTGTAAATATTTTTATGCCGCTTTCTTCCTGAGAAATGTCCAGTACTTCACAATTGACCTCAATATTTGAAGTTATTTTCTGCTTTCTCGCTTCGTTTTGTAATAGGTCGAATTGCGCCTGTAGGTAACTGCCAAATAGTAATCTTGGCAAAACCTTGTATTCATTAAAGTCCTGTGCTGCTAAGTCATAAGTTTTCAGTAGATCGTCCGGGGCGTGCTTTATCCATTCTTTTATGGGTACAACAATCTCTGGCAATTCATTGTCTGATACATTGGTGATGTGCTCCTCGCCAGCACCTGCGCTACTATAGGGCATTCCTGCACCAAGATGACTATTCTTCTCAAAAAGATATATTTCAAGATCATTTTGTCTGCTCTCTACCAATCGCTTATACATAAACAAAGCTGCCGGGCCGCCACCTACAATTCCTATTTTCATTATGACTTCTAATTTTTAAAAAAATGCAAGTAGCCAAAATTCATTCCAAGGTTAAACGTATTCGTAGCTTAGTAAAACTGAGGTAGTTTTATTGTTTAAATTAAATTATAGAGAATTATCTTCCACAAATTCTTCTCCCAAATGTCTAGTGGGTATGGTGGGAGGAGCTGCAAGTGCTTTTCCTGCAAAGGCGATAGTTGTAGTAGTGAGCAGAAATAATAAGAACCACAGCTGGCAGGAGGAAGTAAATTTCGTAAGCTGTAAAAAATTGCTTGGCTACAAGTAAAAACATGCCGGCAGTAAACAACCACACCGGAATATTGTTTCTATGATGTGTAATATAACCGTGGTATAAAGCGTAAACACCTACGGCAAATGCAAGGGCAATCATTCCCCACTCAAAAGCAGCATTGTGTATAATATTGACGCCAAATAGAGGAAGGCTGGTAAGTAATAACGGCAGTATGGCACAATGTATAGCGCAAGCTATAGAGGTGAGTATGCCCATATTATCCCAGTTAATCTTTAATCTCATGCGGATGCAAAACTACGTAAATTTGCAACACTATTGCAAATAAATTGATAACTTTGCAAACTATAAGACTCTTAGAAGATGGAAACAAAGCAATAATTCTACTGGCTTAGTTAACTCTGATTAATACTACGAATGACTGACTATAAAAATAAAAATGACTAAGAAAGCCTGGATTTATATTGGATTTTTTGCTCTGCTTGTGGCAGGGTATTATGCCTTTGTCTTTAAAGATTTTGATTTTAGTAAATCTACACTTGCTGTTATAAATGATGATGTGGGCAGCTACAGTTTTACAGATCAGAACGGTAAGGCTTTTACCCAAAGAGATATGGAAGGTAAGGTATATGTGGCCGAATATTTCTTTACTACCTGTGCTGGCATTTGCCCCAAAATGAACGCAAATATGCGCCGTGTTTGGGAGGAGTATAAGGATGAGCCGGGCTTTGCAATAGTATCACATACCTGCATGCCCGAGGTAGATAGTGTGCCTACTATGAAGATTTATGAACAAAAAATGATCAATGGGAAATTATCCAAAAGAGCAGACGACACTTATAAATTGTCTGAACCTTATACCGGTGATGCGGCTAATAACAATTGGTTTTTCGTCACAGGTGACAAACAAGAGCTTTACAAACTTGCCCGTCAGGGTTATAAAATAGATGATGGCAAGCCCGATAGTACACAATTGATAAAAGATCAGTTTATTCACACACAATTCTTCTCTTTAGTAGATAAGTTTGGCAGAGTTAGAGGAATTTATGACGGCCTGGTAGAATATGAAGTGCAAAAGCTAATGGTAGATATTGAGGCTTTGCTTAAAGAGAAGGTGACGGCAAAAAGATTTATGAATGGCTTTGACAATAATCCAGGCTAAAGAATACAAAAATGGCAGATAGTAAAACCATATTGAAAAACACTAAGCTAAGCGTGACAGCAAGTCGCGAGCAGATACTTGCTCTATTTTTGGTAGCTAATGGGGCGCTATCACAGTCTGATATAGAACAAAAGCTAGAAGCAGGATTTGACAGGGTGACCGTTTACAGAACCCTACACACTTTTGTAGAGAAAGGAATCATTCATCAAATACCTACCACCGACAATAATGTTCTGTACGCCCTATGTATAGATGAGTGTGCAGATGGTCACCACCACGATGACCATGTACATTTCCTTTGCAACACCTGCCACATTACTACTTGCCTGCCCGATGTAACAGTACCTAAGGTGTCTTTGCCAGCGGGGTTTAAGCCACAGACAAAGCAAATGATTGTGGAAGGGGTTTGTGGGAAGTGTGAGGGGTTGAGTGTAGCTTGTAAGTAAGGGATTATTTCCGCAGTTAGAATATCATATTGAATATTAAACTTTCCGTCTGTTCGCCAGTCGTAAATACCTAAATTCCCAAACTCATGCTTAAGTTTCAAAACTTTATTTTAGTTTTTCTCAGTGCAATGACGCTTCTCTCCTGCCA
>JBBKWE010000126.1:0-6419 GCA_037968795.1 Ferruginibacter sp. | reverse complement strand
TTTAAAGTTTTTTGTAGAGAAGCAAATATAGAAGAAAATGGAAATAATAAACAGTGGAAAAATAATATTTGACTAAATCCCCCACGCCAAAAGGCAGGCTAATAGGGCGTTTATAGCATAATGCCACAAATGTTGGTTACCACATATTTGGCTGTTTTATGACGAAACCCTTTGCCAGCAAGGCATATGAAAATTTTTAACGCTACAATACCCTCTCACAAAGGTTTCTATCCGTCCGGCTATTTAAAGAAAATACAAGACCACTTATTATGCACATTTAGTGCACAATGCCCATAAGGCTCCTAAAAGCGATCATTTTTTCTCCCCACTGCTCCACCGTTTTGCGGCGGAGGCCTTCTGAGTGCTCCTGTAAGTACCTGTCATAAGCCTCCCTGCTAGCGGCTTTGTATTGTATAGCATAGGTAGGACCTTCGCTGTCATCTACCTCTAGCAATCTTAGGATGTTGCTTTCTGTAAAGCAGCCAGTATTCATTACTTCGGGCATATGTATTTCCTGTAGCCAAAGCAACCAATCTTCTGCTATGGAGCTATGTACTTTTGTGGTCACGTTGTAAATGATCATGTTAAATTTTTTATATGCCGCTAATATTGAACAATAAATTTATAAAAAAACTACTCCTTTATTTCTGCGATTATGGGACAGTGGTCGCTAAATTTTATCTCCGGGTAAATGGCAGCAGAAACCAAATGCTTTTCTAGTGCCTTACTTACACTTATGTAATCTATGCGCCAGCCCTTGTTCTCTAATCTTACACTTGGGAATCGCTGCGACCACCAGGTGTAGTTATGCGGCTCTTTATTAAAATATCTGAAGGTATCTATCCAGCCATTCTCAAACCACTTAGTCATCCATTCACGCTCCTCAGGCAAGAAGCCTGAGCTTTTTTTATTAGTCTTGGGACTATGCAGATCTATTTCTTCATGGGCAATGTTATAATCGCCACATACAATAATCTTGGGGTTTTTCTTTCTCAATGCCTGCATGTAGTCATAAAATTCCTCTAGCCATACATACTTATAATCTTGCCGTGCACTGCCAGTAGTGCCACTGGGGAAGTAGGCATTTACCAGCTTTATTTTCCCAAATTGTACTTCTATAACCCGGCCTTCAAAATCACTCAACTCATGACCAGTTCCCAGCTTTAATGTATCAGCTTTGATTTTAGAAAACACGGCAACGCCGCTGTATCCTTTCTTTTGTGCGCTAAACCAGTGGTGACAATATCCCAGATCTTCGAGCAACTTTACCTCTACCACATCTTCTGTAGCTTTTGTTTCCTGCAGGCAAATTACATCAGCAGGGTTGGTCTTCAGCCAGTCTATAAATCCTTTCTTAAAAGCCGCTCTTATTCCGTTTACATTGAAAGATATTATTCTCATGGTACGAAAGTATTGTTTGTAATTGAAAACGGCGATGTCGTTTAAAACACCGTGCAGCAATAGGCTTAATTCCTTCAAGATTACCCAATGCCAATTTGTACAGCAGGGTATATGGATGGAGTGGGTTAGATGAATGGCAGAATAATGATATGGCTTCCCTTACCCAGATATTTCAGGGATGGTACAATGCAGAAAATCCTGTCACTTATTTTGAGACAATAATAGAGAGATTGTCAAAACCAAAAATATTTTATTACAATTATTATTCGTATTCCTAAAAGTCGTACATTCATAAATTAGATTACTCAGAAAACACAGCCGCCCTTCATTTTTTATTGCCATATTTCTGCTTTGTTAGCTTTTTTTGTTATTTGTGATCCATATTTTTTTCATTTTTAAAATTTTCATCATGACCAGATATATGTACCAGCCACTTGTAATCTTATGCATGACTATAATATTATGTGCAGCAAGTTGCAAAAAAGAAGACAAAGGACCTCAGTTGCCTGCTGAAACTAAAATAGGTGCAAATACCTCTGGTTTTAAAATTAATAATCGGACTTATACCGCAAAAGGACAAGTAGGGTTATTATCATCCGAAGGCTTATATTACTCAATTCTTGCGTCAGATAGTACTATGTATGTAAGTTTACAAAATCCAGATCAAAAATTTCGTTTAATTTTTAGAATAAAGTATACTGGACAACTAGCAAATTACACTACAGCAGAATTTCCTTACAAAGCATCCTTTGAAGATTTATCTGATGGCACTCTGATGAATAATAGCAATTTTTATCAAACTAACGCTATCAATAATGGCAGTATAGAAATAAAGCACTTTAATGGTTCGCTTAATCCTGTACAGCCCGGGACAGTATTGGCGGGAACTTTTGATATAAAGTTAATTAATGGCGATGGCAAAGTTATTCATATAACAGATGGACGTTTTGATATAGGAAGATAACCACAAACTAAAAATTAAATACAACTTTATGAAAACTAATTATTTATCAGCAATGCTTTGCATTTTTATTTTGCTAAGCAGCAATAAATCACATGCTCAGTCAGAAATAGAGATAGACCCTAACGGTAGAAGTTATGTTCAAATCTTTGACAGCCTATCTACTGGTCTTATTCCTTCGCGGATTCCTTATGGTAACTTGTACAGTAGGGTCTATGGGTGGAGCAGGCTGGAAAACTGGAATCAAAATGATACTGTAAGTACAAGTCAGATATTACAAGCCTGGTTTGATGCAGAAAATTCTGTGATAAATCCTTTAAGCCGACCATCAAGATATGAAGGGGTAAGACAATCAAATGATCTGCTTTCAAGTAAAAATGAATTGCCAATCTTACTCTTGCAGTACCAGTTTAGCTTCTTTGACACTCTAGCTTTGCAAGACGGCAGACTTACTGTAGCAACTAATGGATGATTCCTTATCGATAATAATTTAGGAGTTCCGTATTCTACGAAAGAAATTGGTATGGCAGCATTTGGAAATGAAAAAATTACCTTAAACACAAATTACCTTCTTCATTATGATACCTCCCTCGTTTACAATAACACGGGGAAAATTATACAAAGCCTGATAGTAGAAAATGTAACAACGAACCAAACTTATTCTTTACCTCTAAATAACACGGGAGTTAATCTATCATTTATCCAAGCTGGAAAAAACATTATTAAATTTACATTTTTGTATACAGATAATTCAAGTTATAGCAATTATCAAAAAATTAAGGTAGTTGGGCAGTCTGCTATCCTTTCCCGACCTGGCGGTCTTTTTTGTGAATCGGTACCAGTATTGTTACAATCTGAAATTCCGTTTCAAGGATATAATGAAACCATAGCTACGAATAGCTTTGCTGACTATCACATTTATTATCATACTGTGACCCCTACTTCCACGGACTGTGAACAAGTGCTAAGAAAACCAATTATAATTTTAGATGGTTTTGATCCTCAGGATGGTGCTAGATCTTATATCGAAATATATAAAGAACAACTACGCTACGATAATGGCACAAGGCTATTGGGAGATGAGCTACGAGAAAAAGGTTATGATGTAATAATCTTAAATTTCCCAAAATTAGATTCAAAAATTACTCTTGAAAATGGTGATAAATTCGAAATCCCTTCTCTTGTAAAAATAAACGGCACATCTCAAACAATAGACTTAAAAGGTAGGGATGGTGGCGCAGATTATATTGAAAGAAATGCATTTTTGTTGGTAAAGCTTATTCAAGATCTAAATGGACAGTTGGCCACTAATAATAGTACGGAAAAGCTTGTAATAGTGGGTCCGAGCATGGGCGGGCAGATTGCCCGATATGCTTTAGCGTACATGGAAAAACAGCAAAGCTTAGGAGTACAAAATATGAATCATAATACGAGGCAGTTTATTAGTTTTGATAGCCCTAATGATGGTGCGAATATCCCTCTGGCATTGCAACAAAACCTGCATTTTTTTGGCTACGTCGGTGGTAATCAGAAAGCCAGACTAAAATATGAGCAAAACTTTAAGAGTCCTGCAGCTCGTCAGATTTTAATAGAGCAATTGGATGGTTTTAACAGTTCCTCTACATTTCACTCTAATTTTTATAATTCAGTCAAACAAGTTGGACTTTCAGGGTCAGGTGGCTACCCGGTAAACCTAAGAAAAGTTACATTGCTAAATGGTAATGGGCAATCTCTCAAAACTTATACTGAGGGAATAGAAATTTTGCACGGAGAAGGCCGTACGACATTTTTAAACGCTAAAGTTTTTTTAGCATATGACAACTTTGTACCCGCATACAATCAAAGTCTTAGAATCGCAAAAACTAGAATTACAGTCCCACGGATGTTATGGATAGACGTCATTAATACAAATTTTAATTTTTATAATAATAATTCAAGAGGATCTATGGATGCCGTGCAAGGTAGTATTTACACTGCTACAAAAGATGTGTATGATGGTTTTTATGAAGGGCTTGAAGATGATGACATCCGACAGGAATGGACAACAGTTTTACCTAATCATACTTTTATTCCATCTATAAGTGTAGCAGCATTTAGGAATTCGGTCTCCGATTGGAATGCTAATATTACTAACCGAAATTTACTATGTAATAACGAAATTTATTTTGATGGCTACTTTATGCCTGAACAGAGTGAAGATCATATTACTTTGACTTCAAAAAATGTAGAGTGGTTGGCACAGGAAATAGATAAGGGAATTGCTAATTGCCCAACTATTTGTACCTATAAAATCAATGGAAGCGGCACATTGTGTGTAAATGCTCAAGACCAATACTTTTTGGATGCGCCACTGCCAATTGGATACTCAGTCGTGTGGACTGTAGATCGTTCTGACATTACGATTTTACAAGATGGACCTACTAGTGCCACAGTATTGGGGGCATTTCAAGGCGGTGCTACATTAACAGCTCGGATAAATAACCCTTGTGGTGCTGATGTAGTCATCAATAAGTACATAGTTGTGGGACCATCTCAATTTGGTATCCAATATTTTGACGGTGTGAATGCATTCTTACCAGTAAGAATATATAGACCATTAGAGCCTGAAAATTCAATTAACCCCGTTTGTCTGGGTTACAGCGGATATTATATAGATGCTTCGCCATTTACAGGTGGTACTGTTACCTGGAGTGAGGCATTTCCACAACCTGGCAGCGGTTTTAACTGGAATCAAATAGGAAACAGGGCATATTTCTATTTTTATTATTTAACCACTCAACCTAGATATTTAAAAGCTACGATGCAAAACAGTTGTGGTACTACTGAAATGATATTTTCATTCTTACCGCAAAATTGTAACACTGGAGGTGGGGATCCTTGTAGTTTATCAGCAAAAAGTAAAACTTCTTTTTTTACAATTTCCCCTAATCCTGCTGATGGTCAGATTAGAATAGGAGCAACAGCTGCCAGACCAGCTCCGCCGACATGCGCAAAGACCCCACCCGCAATGGATAAAAGTGGAAGCTTTACCTTTTCTAAAGTTAACATTTATACGCAAGCAGGAAAATTAATATTAACCCAGAAATTTTCTGGCTTACAGGAAGGTGTAATTAACACATCACAGCTAATCGCTGGCAATTATTTAGTGGAGATTTACTCGGGTAGTATTGTTGAGAAGAAGAATTTGGTCATTTATTAAAACAGATAGTGCATTATTGTGAAAAAGGGTTGGTAATTATATCAACCCTTTTTTTTATTTATTTAAATAGCTGCTTCCATTACAATTTGGCGTGTTTCATCATAGCTGCACACCGCTTGAATATAATTTTTTCATTCCTATAATGGCATAAAACTATGGTGCAGTTATTGTATAAATTAGATTAGAACATTTTACTAACAAGCTTGTTCTTTTCTAAAGAAAAATATTAGTGGCATTACTCAGTTTTACAAATAAAGGTATCTACTGCGAGCAGGGAAAATTTTATGTGGATCCCTGGTTGCCGGTAGACTATGCCATCATTACCCACGGCCATGCAGATCATGCTCGCTGGGGCAGCAAGCGTTATCTCTGTCAGAAGTTTACAAAACCTATTCTAAAATTAAGATTGGGAGAAGAAACAGACGTAAGCACGCTGGAGTATGGAGAAACGGCACTAATAAATGGTGTCATGATAAGCTTGCATCCGGCAGGACATATCATAGGTTCTGCGCAGGTGCGGATGGAATACAAAGGCGAAGTGGCTGTCGTTTCCGGCGATTATAAAACGACTGATGATGGCTTAAGCACCGCTTTTGAGCCCGTAAAATGCCACACATTTATTACAGAAAGTACGTTTGGCTTACCCATTTACCATTGGAAAACAGAAAAGGAAATTTTTGAAGAAATTACGACCTGGGTAAGAGGCAATCAGGAACAAGGGAAGACCAGCGTTTTCCTGGCTTATAGTTTGGGAAAAGCCCAAAGGGTTATGAAAGGCTTAGAAGGCGTAGCACCTATTTTTGTACACAGTGCGGTGCAAAATCTTAATGAAGCCATAAAAACAACAGGAATACATTT
>JBBKWE010000125.1:0-4413 GCA_037968795.1 Ferruginibacter sp. | reverse complement strand
ATCTTACAGCCTTATGTGGCATCATTACAGAAGAGGATATAAAGCATGGCTTCAGCTGGAAAAATCTCTGGCAGAAAACTCTGTAGATGCCTATATGGCCGACCTCAAAAAGCTCTCTGATTATATAGCCATAGAAGCAGAAGAAAAACCACCTAAAGAAATAACATTAAAGGATCTCGAAAAATTTATAAGCTGGATAAGCGCATTGGGCATAAGTCCTGCTACACAGGCAAGGCTGCTATCGGGGGTAAAAAGTTTTTTTAAATATTGTTTAATTGAAGAAATAGTAGAAACTGACCCCAGCATATTATTAGAAGCGCCCAGGCAGAAAAGAAAACTACCTGATACGCTTTCATTTACTGAGATAGAAAAACTAATCGTCGCTATAGACTTAAGCACACCGGAAGGACAAAGAAATAAAGCCATTGTAGAAGTTTTATATGGCTGCGGGCTCAGGGTGAGCGAGCTTACTAATTTGCGCCTTACTAATTTATATTTTGACCAGGAATTTATCCGGGTTACAGGCAAAGGCGACAAAGTAAGACTTGTACCTATTGGCACAGAAGCAATAAAATATGTAGAGCTATATCGTACAACGATTAGAAATCATTTAGCCATTCAGGCAGGAGCAGAAAATATTTTATTCCTCAACAGAAGAGGGAAGCGACTAAGTAGAGTAATGATTTTTTTAATCATAAAAGACCTTGCAAAAGCGGCGGGGATAACCAAAACTATTTCGCCTCATACCTTCCGGCATTCTTTTGCTACCCACCTTGTAGAAGGCGGTGCAGACCTCCGGGCGGTGCAGGAAATGCTGGGACATGAAAGCATTACTACAACAGAAATCTATACCCATCTTGATAGAGAATATCTGAGAGAAACGCTGGTGCAATTTCATCCGGGATTTAAATAAATATAGAAAAATCAGAGTCGGTTAAAGGTTGGAAAGGGCAGAGTCATTTCATTATTCTGCTTTTTTCTTTTTTGCTCTATCCTTAGAGTTAAGCGAGGAGACACTAAGAGTGTATGATATTGCAAAGATTGCATCTTTGCAATGTACGGAGACAATAGTCTCCCTTTTATTTGCAAATCCGTAGAGCGCTGCGCTGAACTCTACGGATAGAGAAAGAGAGCATAACCACTACAGAAATTTATATGCATCTTGACAGAGATTAACTAAGAGAAACGCTGCTGTAATTATACCCGGGTTTTAAATAAAAAGTAACTACCAATTTTTATCTAAAGGAATATTAAATTCTTTATGAATTGTTAGGTTGAGGATTATACAATGTAGAAGGATAGGATTTTCTTTTTCTCAGGTATATTTCCATGCCCAAGATACAGAGAAGCAATACTGCGAGTTGTAATGCAATGCCAGCATTTTGTCCTGCCTGTACTGCTTCTGCAGAGGCATGAGAAGGGTAATCAATCGTAAATAATCCCCGAATCTCATTTTTTGTACCCAAGAGCGCAAGAATAAGATTAAGTCCGTAGTGTAATCCTGTAGGCATGGAGATACCATTAGAAATAACTGCCGCAAGACCAAATGCCAACCCCCATATACCCGGCCCGATTAAAGCATTTACAAGGGAACCACCATCTAATATATGGTAGATGGCAAATAAAAAAGCCATCACAAACTGAGTAAGGCGCAAACCAACCGCTTTATTTAATTTGATAAAAGGATAACTCCTGAAAGCCACCTCCTCCATAAATGCTAATGGGATAAGTGCAGAAGACCAGAGAAGAAAGGATAGAAAGTTGCCGTTTTCATTGAGCGTAATGGTCATGCCTGCATAAGAAACTTGGATAAATATCATGGCAGCCGCTATCAAAATGCCTAGCAGCAAACCCATTAAGAATTTTCGCAGTGTATTTTTCTGCCACAGAAGCCCTAGCTTTTGCAGGCTTATTTTCTCATATTTTGAAAAAATCCAAACACTACCAAGCGCCGCTATTGTGCCCAAGATACCGAGGGCATACCGCTCAAATTTTTGTGGAAGGAAATGTTTGAGTTGCGACAAAAGCATAAGAAGTATCAAAAAAACAAGCACATTCCCAAGAGCGAGAATGACTGATTTAAACCTATATCCAGTTGCGCTGTTGCTGGTCATTTATTATTATTTTGCAAGAAGCATCTCACATTCCTCTAACAACTTTTCCCTATTTATCGCTACAGTTCCTACTTCCTCACACACCAATCCTCCAGCAATATTGGCTACTTCTGCCATCAGCTGCACATCATTTGTGGCAGCATATACGAGGGAGGCTACGGCTATCACCGTATCGCCTGCACCACTTACATCTGCTATCTTCCTTATGTGTGTAGGTATGAGCTTGCGCTCTGTGGCATTCTCATAATACACTCCTTTTTCACTAAGGGTAATGAAAGAATTTTTGTGTTGCAATTGATCAAACAGGGCTGCATGAATTTCCTCTAATCCTTGTTCCGTAACTTCTTCTGAAATAATATTTAGGCCTTCTCTTGCTTCTTTTAAATTAGGCTTAAAAATATCTACCCCTTTGTAGCTAAAGAAATTTTTTCTTTTGGGATCCACTGCAGTGAGAACGTTATTTTCTTTGCAAAGCGCAATCACTCTTTGTATTAAATTTTCTGTGAGCACACCTTTATTATAATCTTCGAGAATAAGAAGCTGCGGTTTTTCTTCTTCAACATATTTTTTGCAGTTGGCATAGAGTGCAATTTCCTCATCGGTAGATAGCATCGTAGTTACTTCTGCATCTAAGCGCATCATGTGTTGATTGCGACTGATGATTCTAATTTTATTGGTGGTAATACGATCAGGGGATTGTATTACAAATTGGGTATTTATTCCTTTGCCGTCAAGCAACCCCATCAACTCTCTCCCATCTGCATCTTGGCCTATGGTAGATAACACAGAAACCTGCGCTTGCAGGCTCACTACATTGAGCGCTACATTTCCTGCACCGCCAATTCTTTGCTCTCTGCTATCTACTGCTACAACGGGCACAGGCGCTTCTGGTGAAATCCTTTCTACATGTCCCCACCAGTAGGTGTCCAGCATAAGATCGCCTAGTACGCCTACCCGTAATTTAGCTATGTCATCAAAAATCTTTTTGAAGTCCTTGTCTGCCATTAGTCTTCGATTATTTTTTTCTCTTTCGGTAGTGCAAAGTAGTATAAAGGAATTCCCAGTAGGACTATTCCCAGACCATAACCGGTATATTCTGGTTTATAGATAAATAACATTACACAAAATATGATAGCCATTATAATATAAATAGCTGGTAGTACGGGATACAAAAATGCTTTGTAGGGCCTTGCGGCATCTGGTCTTGTTTTTCTGAGAATAAATATCCCGATGATCGTAAGGGCGTAAAATAGCACAACCACAAATGCGATCATATCTAATAAGTCGCCGTAGCGACCACTCAGACAAAGCACCCCGGCTACCACACATTGCAACCACAATGCCCATTCCGGCACATTGTTTTTATTGAGTTTGGCGGCTTTTTTAAAAAACAATCCATCTCTTGCCATGGCGTTGTACACCCTGGCACCCGATAGAATAAGTCCGTTGTTGCAACCAAAAGTAGAGATCATGATCATCACAGCTATTACATAAGCACCCACATCGCCAAAGATCTTATTACCGGCCACCACTGCTACTCTATCCTGAGGAGCAGATGCTAATTCATTTAATGGCATTACGCTTATGTACATGAGATTTGCTAAAACGTAAATAACAGTAACTATGAGCGTACCAAAGAGTAAACTCATTCCAATATTTTTCTGAGGATTTTTTACTTCTCCTGCTATAAAAGTAACATTGTTCCACGCATCGCTACTAAAGATAGACCCCACCATAGCCGCTGAGATAGCACCCAATACGGCGCTACCAAAAACACCCCCAATTACCTGCCCTTCTGCACTTCGCTTTGTCATCGTCCAGGCATCTGCCCAGTTTGCATTCCACACTTCGCTCTTGGCAGCAAGTAGAAATCCAAAACCAATCAGGCCAAAAAGAGACAGTAGTTTTATAATAGTGAATGTCGTCTGCACCATCTTCCCCTCCTTTATACCTCTGGTATTTATGTAAGTAAGAAAAATAATGAGGAGGATACTCACAATCTGAGCTATGTATACTTTATAAGTGCCTATCTGAAACAGGATATTATTATCATTTACATCCAAAGCGGGTATAAAATATCCGGCAAATTTGCTAAAAGCAACTCCCACCGCGGCTATGGTGGCGGTTTGTATAACTGCGAAAAAACTCCAGCCATACATAAATCCGATGAGGGGATTGAACGCCTCTTTAAGGTAAACGTATTGTCCGCCAGCCTTAGGAAACATAGCACTCAGTTCACCATAACTAAGCGCCGCTGTAAGCGTCATAAAACCAGTGATGAGCCACACAGCTATTAACC
>JBBKWE010000124.1:0-10734 GCA_037968795.1 Ferruginibacter sp. | reverse complement strand
GTCGTAAATAATAATTGGCGTATACACTTGAACATTAAATGATGGCTTGTAAGAAAAATCGCAGATAATTTTTCAGAATGACTCGAAACTCAATTTAGTCAAATACCAAACCAAATCATAAAATTAAAACGCTAAAACAATCATATTTATAAATGTGTTATATAAAGACCTCCGTTTCAAAGAGCTACCAGGCTCTATGAATATTATTTTTTAATTATGTGATATTAAAATCTTGGGCAACGTAAATCGTTTTTACTACTGTATTTGCCATGGTGAAAACTCTGATAAGTGGTAGATACTTCTAGACCGCCACGTCCAAAACTTGCTTGCTTTAAGCCAGATATGTTCACATCATAACTAATAGAAAAGCCAAGTGGTCTCGTTTCTAGTTTAATTACAGGGATAATTGCATCATTGAATCTGTAATAACTGCCGATATGAAACATGTACCCCGGACTGGAAACATCCCCTAGTTTGCGGGAAAAAGTAACGCCTCCTATAAGGTCACGATAAGAATTTTGTCTTGTGTAATCTCCTTCTAAGGTTACGTAGCCATTATCGCTAATAGCAGTCCTTATTCCAAAACTATAAACCATCTTTGGACTCATTTCAATCTTATAATTGCTATAAAAGCTCACATTCTTTGGTTTGGTAAAATGATGGTATGCCACTCCTACATACATATTATCGTCAGGCTTACTACCGAGTTGTGTATTAAAACTCATGCCTACTGAAGCATCTCCGTAGCTGTAACCGTTCCTGTTAAATGTTTCACCAGTGGCAGAACCAGGCGCATAGCCGCTACCATCAAACTGACTGTTTGTTGTCATTTTGCTTCTGTCAATTCTACGTTGTACAATTCCTCCCATTACCGCCATAGACAGATACATATTACGTTCTTCGCTCAGTGACTTATGAAAATTTATCATAGGCAGAATATGGGTGGCAGAGAGGGCTACCGTGCCTGCTCTATCATACAGTATTTGTCCTCCTACAGTAGCAAAATCATTCTTGCTGCCCAAGGGTAATTTGAATTCAGCATTAATTGACCCTGTTTTATAAGCATCTGTAAAGCTATTCCATTGAGTTCTATATACGGTTTGTATACGTATGTCTCCGCTAAACAGGCCTGCTAATGCCGGGTTACGCAACAGGGGTGTTTCAGATAACTGAGAAAAATGTATGTCCTGCCCATGAGCAGTGGTCGCAGTAATACTCAATAACGCTACAATACCTAATTGCAAGAGTTTTATATATAATATACCTTTCATTATTATTAATTATTTTATTGTTTATTATAAGATCAAAGCCACATTGCCTTTAAATAACGTAAGGGTGCTGTTATCTTCACAAAGAATTTCTACGACATATACAAATACGTCAGCCTCTAACTTTTTACCCTGGTAAGTTCCGTCCCAACCTGCTCTGCTGTCATTTGCCTGGGATGCGTAGCGACTAAACATTTCTTCACCCCATCGATTGTATATTTTTATCTGTTTTACCTGGGATATCCCCGTTCCTCTTACATAAAAGAAATCATTAGCCCCATCTCCGTTAGGGGAGAAGGTGTTAGGGATATATACATTGCCATTCGTGCATTTAACAGAGATATTTACTCTGGCAGTCGAAGTACATCCTCCCGGATTCAATACCTGGACATTATATTGGGTAGGGCCAGTAGGCTTTACAGTTAATGACGGATAATTTGAACTCACTACCCCCATCGGACTCTGCCATAAAACATTGGTCACGTCTGCAGATAATGCTGGTTTCAGAGTTATCATCTGCCCTACATTTATAGTTGTGTCTCCCTGCAATGTCACTGTAGGAATGGGGTATACTTTTATTGGAAAGAAAGCAGTATCATAAAAACAACTTTTAGCGTCTGAAGCAATCACTCTATAATTTGTTGTAACTGTAGGACTGGCACGCACTGTGGCGCCGGTTGTAGTATTAAGTCCCGCAGACGGACTCCATACATAATTGCTCCCACCAGATACCGTAAGGGTAGTACCCCTACCGGTACATAAAGTATCTGGTCTGCCGGGGGTAATAGTGATAGGCATGATAACGTCTATGTACACAGAATCACTGGCTACGCATCCTTGTGCTGATGTACCTGTGACGTAATACATACCAGGGTTTGCAGGCGTAGCAACAGGAGTTGCGCAAGTAGTACAATTAAGACCAGCAGCTGGAGACCACACATAAGTATTAGCGCCTGTAGCCTCTATTTGTTTACCTGTGCCCTGGCAAATGAAATTGTTGATTCCAGCGTCTACTGCAGGTATAGCAAATGCTTCTATATTTTGCAATACAGTGTCTTTACAGCCACTGCTATTTGTGGCTATCATAGAAATATTATAAATGCCTGCAGTTGTGAATGTAAATGGAGGAGGATTATCGCCGGCAATTACATAATTGCCATTCACATACCATTGCCAGTTTATAGCAGAAGAGTCTGGTTGCAGCAAACGGGCGCTTGAACTTCTCGTAAGGCTTACGCATCCGTCTGTCATATAAGAAAAGTCAGCTACAGGAGAAGCTACAATTCTAATAGGCAGTGGCACTGTAAACTTGCTTATGCAACCCGTTACTGTAGTAACAGTAAGCTCCGGATGATAAATACCAGGTGCATTATACAGATGACTGGGGGCTGCTGCAGTACTGGTACTTCCGTCATCAAAATCCCAGAAATAACTTGCAATACCCACATTGCTTGTAACATTGTTTGCAAATTGTACAACTGTACTGTCACATCCTACTACAGTATTTGTTGTAAAGCTTCCTGAAGTACCCACTACTTTTATTGTATCCAAACCAAAAATGGGTACACTACAGCCGGCAGCATCTTTTAGTATCATTTTAGGCACAAAATTTCCCTCTTCCACATAAGTGTGGGATACTATAGAATCTGTTGTACTAAGTGTGTTGCCATCACTAAAATCCCAGATAAAAGAAGCTCTGTTTCTGGTACTAGCTCTAAAAGTTACAGTTACTGGCATACAACCTGTAAGCGGAGCATATGAAAAATTTCCTGATGGTCCTTTTATAGATATTGTTTTTGTGGAGACTGCCGTACATCCTCCATTGCCTATTATATTTAATGTTGCAGTATAATTTCCTGGGTTAGTATATAAGTGGCTGGGATTAGGAGTTATTGAAGAAGAACCATCGCCAAAATCCCAAACAGAGGAAAGTAAACTCACAGACGTATTTGTAAACTGCACGAGCAAAGGCGGGCAAGTGGCCACAGAATCGCTCACAGTAAATTTTGAAACTGGTGTTACAATCTTAATATATTGAGGGCGGCTAAGTGAGCTTACACAATTATATTGATCCACAACTGTGAGACTGACTGTATATTGCCCGTCTGCAGCATAACTATGAATGGGAGCTTCCACGGCACTTTGTGTTCCATCTCCAAAATCCCACGAATACGTTAGGCCGGGACCTGTGCTGCTATTAGTGAATTTAATATCGCTTCCGGGGCAAGAAATAGTGTCTGCAGAAGAAAAACTGGCTACAGGGGTAGAAACTATCAGTGTGTTTGGTTTAAACATACTATCTGCACAACCTGCTGCATCTATAACTTTTAGCTGCACACTGTATACACCACTACTACTATATAAATGCGTGAATGGGGGCGCAGAGTATGTCTGAGTATTACCGTCGCCAAAACTCCATACCCAGCTACTGATTGCATTTATACCGTCAGAAGTAGAGAGGTCATTAAAGTTTACGCTCGTTGCTACGCAGCTTCCTGGAACGTCTGGCGCAAAATCAGCTGCTGGCCCATTTACTCTTATATATAGATTTTTAACCAGAGTATCCCTACATCCATTTACATCAATAATAATAAGAGAAACAGTATAATTTCCTGTAGAGGTATATGTATTTGAAGCAATTCTTCCAGACCCTGTATTTCCATCTCCATAATCCCAGCCGTAAGCAACAATAGTATTTACAGCATTTTGAGAAGTTGCAGTAAAAACCACTGTTGTGTTCTTACATATTTGTGTCTTGTCTGCAGTAAACTGTGCTACCTCGTCGGAGATTACAACTTGCCGGGTCATCTGGTGATCACAGCCTGTTCTGTTATTTATTACCGTTAGCGTTACTGTGTAATAACCTACGACTGCATAGGTATGTGTAGGATTTTGCAGCGAAGAACTGTTTCCGTCCCCAAAATCCCAGAGCCACTGGTCTGCTCCTAAAGAAGCATCTGTAAATGTCCGGGTATATTTTTCTGTGCAATCTGGCAATACAGTGTAAGCAGCCACAGGGGGTAAGATTTCTATATAGTTTGTAAACCTGATCGTGTCAAAACAATTACTGTTACCAATGATAAGTGTAACGTGAAAAAATCCGGTATCCTGGTATTCATGTGTAGGATTCTGCAAAATACTTGTACCGCCGTCACCAAAATCCCAATACCATAAATTTGCTGGGCCTGTACTCAAATCAGTAAAATTTATTGGCACTCTTGCACATGCAACCCGTGGGCTAGCTGTGAAATTTGCCCGTGGTTTTTCAGAAGCTACAATTGCCCGTTGTTTAACAAGGGTATCTGTGCACCCACTTGCAGTAGTAATAATTAATCTAACATTATAAACTCCGGTAGCATAAGTGTGTGTAGGATTAGCAAGAGTGCTTGTGGTTCCGTCGCCTAAATCCCATTGGTAGCTTACCACAGGGTCTAAGGTGGTTATTGTTGAGGTAAAAGTTACAAAGAGAGGGGCGCAACCAGAATCAGGAGGGTTTATAAAATTAATTTGTGGCTTTTGCAGCTTTATATAATCTGTTTTCACCAATGTATCCATACAGCCATTCGCTGCAGTTACAATAAGTGTAACCGTATAGTTGCCCAGCGTAGTATAAGTATGCACGGGATTTACAGTTGTAGCAGAGCCCCCATCGCCAAAAAGCCAGGCTACAGAACTATAGTTAGAAGATGTATTTGTAAAAGTTACTGTGAGCGGAGCCTGGCAGTGTGTAAGGGGTGAGGCGGTAAAAGAACTAACAGGTTTTGGCACAACGGTAATTGTTTTTTCTAGAGTATCATTACATGCCGCATAGTAATTTATAAGCCGTACCACATATGTGCCTACTGCATTATATACTTTAGGAGGACTATTTAGTGTAGAAGTAGTGCCGTCACCAAATGACCAAAGTACAGATGCGGGAACTGGCGTGCTGGTATTTGTAAAGACTACTGCACTTCCAACGCAGATATTAGTGGGGTAAGTGAAATCAATATTCCTGTTTCCAAGCGTAAGGATATTAGTTTTTATGACCGTATCTGTGCAGCCTGCGCTATTTGTAACTATAAGCCGGACACTAAAGGTACCGGCTGTTGTGTAAGTGTGCACGGGGCTTGACTGTGTAGAAGTGCCTCCATCTCCAAAACTCCACTGGTAAGAAAGCAATCCGGATCCGGTACTTGTATTTTGAAAACTAATAGTTTCGGGCAATTGGCAATTCTGAGGCTGAGAATAATTGAAACTCGCAGTTACTCCATCGGACACTGTAATATAATTAGTTTTTACAAGACTGTTGGTACAGCCATTAGAAGATGTAGTAAACAAGGTAACACTGTAAATACCCTGACTGCTATAAGTATGAGCCGGATTTTTCTGTGTGGAAGTAAACCCATCACCAAAGTCCCAAAGCCAGTTGCTTATAGTACCTGTAGAAGAGGAAGAAAGATCCGAAAACTGCACCTGCAATGGATAGCATCCCATTTTAATATTTGCATCAAAATTTACAGAAGGCTTATCAAACACTGTAATGTATTGATCCTTGGTTATAGAATCTTTCAGACCTGCAGCATCTGTTACCACTAGTTTAACCGTGTACATTCCCGGTGTAAAATAAGTAGCTGAAGGATTCTGCAAGGTAGAAATAGTACCATTCCCTAGATTCCAGCGCCAGGAAACCGGGTTGCCGGTGCTCTGATCCTGAAAAGCAGATACCAGGGGATTACAGCCACTGGTATTGGGTGTATTGAAAGCTGCTGTCAGTTGCGCTTGTGCAGCATAGCTGCAGACTGCAATTAATATAGTGAAGATAAATCTCCGGTGTAACCGAGGTTCCATTATAAAAAGAGGTTTATTGAATAATAAGTAGAGCGAAGTTAATTGTATGGAATCCTTTGCAGCATTGATTTGCGCAATATTTACCCCTCTTTTTTAGTAGAAAAAATTCTACCATGTGTGGATAAAATACTTAAAAAACTACAAGGCACATAGTTTAAAAGTGAACTACACCTCTGTATCGGACTGTCATAAATTGGTGAAAAATTAGGCTTGGTAATTGTTAATCAACTACGAAGTTTTTTCACCATTATTAAACAATTCAATATGTACAACACAATTTCAAGAGTTTATTCAAAAACCATTTTATTCCTTTTTATGGCCTTAACCGCATTTTCTGCTTTTGCACAAGATGAAAATGCCGGAGGTGAGTCTACAAGTTCTTCTACAGTAAGTACCACCACTACTACTACAGAGACGCAGTGGTATACAGAACCCTGGGTTTGGGTTGTAGCAGGTGCTGTGCTCATTTTAATAATAGTAGCCATGAGCAGAGGCAACAGTAAATCGAGTGATAGTGTAACGGTAAAAAAGACTGTAACAAGAGATGTAGACTAAAATCAGTAGGATTTACTTATCAATCTTGTTTTATTTCACCTTTTACAACTGTAAAAAGGAATTATTAATAGAGGCAGGGAAATAATCATTTATTTCTCTGCCTCTATTTTTGTTTAGAAAATATAACTTGTATTTTTGCGACGCTTTTAAGCAAATAATTATTCACCCATAACAACAATTAATATGAGTACAATAAAAGTAGCAATCAATGGTTTTGGTCGTATAGGCCGCCTGGTATATCGTCAGATATATGATATGAAAGGCATAGACGTGGTTGCTGTAAATGACCTTACCAGCCCCGAAGTGCTGGCACACT
This sequence comes from Ferruginibacter sp., assembly GCA_037968795.1. Lineage (GTDB taxonomy): Bacteria > Bacteroidota > Bacteroidia > Chitinophagales > Chitinophagaceae > Ferruginibacter. The sequence continues at coordinate 3,765 of JBBKWE010000124.1, read as the reverse complement.
TACTTAAGTATGATAGTGCGCAAGGTCGCTTTGATCAAAAAATAACCCATACAGAAAATAGTATTAAAGTAAATGAGCATGAGTTAGCAGTGTATGCGCAGAAAGATCCTTCACAGATTCCTTGGGGGAAGCATGATGTAGACGTAGTGATAGAAAGCACCGGCTTCTTTGCAGATAAAGAGAAAGCAAGTGCACACTTAAAGGCAGGTGCCAAAAAGGTTGTAATCTCTGCTCCTGCTACGGGTGACCTTAAAACAGTAGTGTTTAATGTAAATCATACTATCCTTGATGGTACGGAAGAAATCATAAGCTGTGCAAGTTGCACAACGAATTGTCTTGCTCCTATGGCAAAAGTGCTTAATGATTCTTTTGGTATTAAGAGTGGTATCATGACTACGATACATGCTTACACTAATGACCAGAATACTCTAGATGCACCGCATGCAAAAGGCGACCTGAGAAGAGCACGTGCTGCAGCACAGAATATTGTTCCTAATAGTACAGGAGCTGCAAAAGCAATTGGCCTGGTACTTCCAGAGCTGAAAGGGAAACTAGATGGTGGTGCACAAAGAGTGCCGGTAATTACAGGTTCACTTACAGAATTGTACACTATTCTGGAGAAAGAAGTAACTGCAGAGCAGGTAAATGAGGCAATGAAAGCAGCCAGCAACGAAAGTTTTGGGTACAATGAAGATGAAATCGTAAGTACAGACATTATAGGAACTACCTTTGGTTCTTTGTACGATTCTACTCAAATAAAAGTAGTAGGCTCTGGCGATCATCAACTTGTAAAGACCGTAAGTTGGTACGACAATGAGAACAGCTATGTAAGCCAGCTGGTGCGCACGGTGCAATATCTTGCAGGACTTATAAATAAGCAGTAATTAAATCCCCTCGTCTGTTCAAAGACCACGAAGGGGTGCAAATAGATTTAAGAATCCTCCGGCAATCCCTATAAGTATTGGGTTGTTGGAGGATTTTTTATGCGGCAAATTTTTTATCCTTAGAGCTAAGCAAAGCGACGAAAAGGATGTATTGTTAAGCAAAGACTATGTCTTAGCAAAATGAGGGAGATAAGAAATCTCCCTTCCATTTGCAAATCCGTAGAGCGCTGCGCTGAACTCTACGGATAGAGGATTATAAACCTTAGGCAGTCCCGATAATTATCAGGATGTTGGAGGTTTTTTAATACCTTACCGCCATAATTTTTAAAAATTACAATATATAGATATGAGCAAATTTTCAGATTTTAATTTTAAAGAACATACCGCACTAGTAAGAGTAGATTTTAATGTGCCAATGGATAAAGACAATAAAATAACGGACGATAGCCGAATGAAGGCAACTATCCCCACAATAAAAAAAATACTGGAAGATGGCGGAAAGGCAATAATAATGAGTCACCTCGGTAGACCAAAAGACGGACCAGAAGAAAAATTTTCTTTGAAACACCTGGTAGAGCATTTACACGAATTGCTTGGCGGCGACCATAAAGTTTTTTTTGCTGACGACTGCGTTGGAAGTCAGGCAGGCATGACCGCAAATATGTTACAAGCTGGCGAGGTGCTCCTTCTCGAGAATCTACGCTTTCATAAAGAAGAAGAAAAAGGCGACAAAGACTTTGCAAAAAAATTATCGGCCTTGGGTGATGTATATGTAAATGATGCCTTTGGTACAGCACATCGTGCCCATGCTTCTACCGCTATTGTAGCAGAGTTTTTTCCGGAGGAGAATAGAATGTTTGGAATGCTTATGAATGCCGAAGTAGAAAATGCAGAGAAGCTCTTGCAAAATCCTACAAAGCCATTTGTGGCCATAATAGGCGGCGCAAAAGTGAGCGACAAAATAATGATCATAGAAAACCTGCTGGAAGTAGCTACAGATATTATTATTGGTGGCGGAATGGCTTATACCTTTATGAAAGCCCGTGGCGGCAGTATAGGAAATAGTCTTTGCGAAGATGATCGCCTGGATACAGCTCTGGAAGTTTTAGAAAAAGCAAAAGCAAAGAATGTAAGCATTCACCTACCAGAAACTTCTGTGATAGCAGATAAATTTGCTAATGATGCAGAAACCAAAGAAAGCCCGAGTGATGCTATTCCTGATGGCTGGATGGGATTAGACATTGGCGGAAAAGCCATTGGAATATTCTCAGAAATAATTTCAAAGTCTAAAACCATTTTATGGAATGGCCCTATGGGTGTTTTTGAAATGGAATCTTTTCAGAAAGGAACAAAATCCATTGCAGAAGCCGTGGCCGATGCTACAGACAAAGGAGCCTACAGCCTCATAGGCGGCGGCGATTCCGTAGCTGCCATTCACAAATTTGATCTGGCTAACAGAGTAAGCTTTGTAAGCACTGGCGGTGGCGCCCTGCTGGAATACTTTGAAGGAAAGGAATTGCCGGGGATAAAGGCGGTGAAGGGATAGAGAGGCACTAAATCGTATAGTTTCACGGAGTATTTTGTTCCTCCGTGACACTCTTTCATAAGTTTAATTATGAACTCTGTGCGACTCTGCGGCTAAAAAATCAACTAGTCAAAACCACCTTTCCCTCCCCCACCACTAACTTATGTACCGCTCCAAACCGAACTGCCGTATTATTCAACTGATGTCCCACCGGTAAGCCAAATGCCACAGGGTAGTTATATTTCTTCACCCGATCAAGCACAATCTGTTCAAGGCTTTTACTAAACTCATCGCCGGCATCATCTGCTTTTATGCGAAAGCCTCCTATGAGTAAGCCCGCGAGATCGCAGAGTTTACCGCTACGGTCCAGGTTATGAAACATGCGGTCTATGCTGTAGAGATACTCGCCGGTGTCTTCAACAAATAAGATGCAGTTTTTTGTACAAGGGCTGCTAGGGCTGCCTGCAAGATTTTCCAGTGTGCGAAGATTGCCGCCAATAAGAGCGCCGCTGCACATTCCTGTTGTATTTTCCTTTTGCGCCGGCCATTCATATTTCATCTCTGCTCCGCTTAAGCAATTACGAATACTTTCGATGGTCATTTGTTGCAAGGGGCTCGCTGCATTCCAGTCTGAAGGAAAGCTATTGCACATCTTACTGTGTATACCAGCGATACTAAATTTTGAAAAAACGTGATTGAGTAAAACGGTAACATCACTAAAACCAATGAACCATTTGTGCTTTTTTTCAAAACGAGAGAAATCGAGCGCATCTACAATACGCACACTGCCGTAGCCGCCCCGGGCACAGAGAATTGCTTTTATATTTTCATCATCAAGCATATTTTGCATATCCTGCCTGCGCTGCTCATCGCTACCGGCAAATGTACCTTCCTGCAATCCTATTGTGCTTCCAATCTTTGCCTTGTAGCCCCAGGCATTCAGTCTGTCTAAAGCCGGTTGTAATTCTGTGAGGCTTATGTATCCGCCGGGTGCGGTTATACCAATAGTATCCCCTGGTTGTAAGAATGGGGGAAGTTTTGTTTTTTTATTTTGTTGAGGGGCGAGAGCAGAGGGCATGGAGGTAGCCACTGCTACAGCGGGTAAGAAGGATTTTATGAAACTTTTTCTTTGCATGGATGTGATTGTATTCAGATTAAAAATATTGATTTTAAATTGATCCATCAGAATATTGCTTTGGCTACCAAAATGTCGACCCGCTGGGGCTGGAGATAAATTCGATTTGCCTCATTTCCTTTTTCGCTATTGCCACGGGATTCGATATTTTTGCGGCCAGAGACTAAATTAATCACGAAATACAGAAGTGTGGAGCAGCAGCCGAAGCGATATTTAATAAC
>JBBKWE010000123.1:0-12816 GCA_037968795.1 Ferruginibacter sp. | reverse complement strand
TTTAAAGAAAAACGGCTCTGCCCCCATACGAAATGCCTGTATAAATAAGGTAATAAGAATAGACAATTTATAACAAGCGCCATATATACCGACCTGTGCCGTTTTATAAAGGTCGTCGCCCACTACCATATATTTAAGCATTAAGCGGTCAAAAGTTTCGTTAATCACGCCGCCCAGCCCTGCCAGCACCAGCGGCAGAGAGTAGAGCATTATTTTCTTCCAGAGTACCTTATTTATTTTTAATTTTATTAGCCTTACTTCCTTTTGCAAAAGTAGCAGGGTTATCACTGCCTGGAATAAATTGGCGAGCACCACATAATACACCCCGTTTATTTCCGGTTTATAGAAGAGCGTAAATATTGTTCCGGGGTCTTTCTCTATTCGCATAGGGCACCACCACAGAAAGAAGAAGGTAAAAAATATATTTACCAAAATGCCCCCCACTTTAATGGCAGCATATTTCTTTGGCCTGCCTTCCTTTCTCAGTTTTGCAAATGGAATTACGGAGAGCGTATCGGTCATAATGATGAGCACACTCATAAGCATGAGACCGGGGAAATTCTCGAGCCCTGCAAGCACACTCAATTCTTTATAAAAGAAAAGCATGGGCAGGCCAAGAAGAAATGTGCTTATAATTATGGAAGTAGCAGTGGTATTATATACTGCTTCATCATCATTGTCTAGATTGCTAAATCTAAAAAATGCTGTTTCAAGACCGTAGGTAAAAAGCACATTAAAAATAGGGATGGCAGAATAGACCAAGGTCATAATACCATAATTACTCTTAGAAAAAATAAGCGTGAGGAAAGGAGTAAGCAGATAGTTAAGAAATCGTGCTATAATGCTACTGCCGCCATACCAGATCGTCTGCCCTGCCAGTTGCTTTATTTTGCTCACTTATTAGAATTAAAAATTTAAGGGCAAAAGTAGGTAAGATATTTGTCAATGATTTATTGTGGATTGCTAATTCATAATCAAAAGCCTCTGCTTGCGATAAGTATTGGTAGAGCCATATATTGAAAATGGTTGATTTTGTACTTAGCAGTCAAGTAGCTGTGCTTCATTTGCAAAAATCAAAAAGTTAAAGAGTATATTTTATAACAAAGAATCCAAAAAGAGGCTAGAAAATATAGTTCTTCATTTAAAAAAGGTATTAATATTTAAACCTTAGTCATTAATCATTATTTTTGACCGCCACACAAAAGGCAAGCACTATTTATGCCTCAGAATAAAAATATAAAGACAGTTTTAATTATCGGAAGCGGGCCTATTGTGATAGGACAAGCCTGCGAGTTTGATTATAGCGGAACCCAAGCTGCCCGCAGCCTTAGAGAAGAAGGGGTAAAAGTTATTCTTATTAATAGCAACCCTGCTACTATAATGACTGATCCCATAATGGCAGATAGAGTGTACCTTCTTCCCCTTACCGTAGAGAGCCTGGAGCAAATCCTTGAGGAGAATGATATAGATGCCGTACTACCTACAATGGGTGGACAAACAGCGCTGAATCTTTGCAAGGAAGCAGATGAACTAGGCGTATGGGAAAAGTTCAATGTAGACCTTATCGGCGTAGATATAAAAGCAATAGACAAGGCAGAAGACAGAGAGAAATTTCGCCAATGGATGATAGAAATGGGTATAGGCGTTTGTACTGCCAAGATCGCAAATTCATTTCTTGAAGGAAAAGAATTTGCACAAGAGATAGGATACCCTTTGGTGCTACGCCCTTCTTACACACTGGGCGGTAGCGGCGGCGGAATTGTTTTTTCTAAAGATGAGTTAGACGAAGCGCTTAATTACGCATTAACGGCAAGTCCTGTACATGAGGTGCTGGTAGAGCAGGCTGTATTAGGCTGGAAAGAATTTGAACTGGAACTGCTCCGGGATAGTAACGACAACGTAGTTATTATTTGCGCTGTAGAAAATTTTGACCCCATGGGTGTGCACACCGGAGACAGTATTACAGTTGCTCCGCCTATGACGCTAAGTGACACCGCTTACCAGGAAATGCGAAACCTTGCCCAACGCATGATGCGGGACCTCGGAAATTTTGCTGGCGGCTGCAATGTGCAGTTTGCTATGAATCCGCAAACGGAAGAAATTATCGTAGTAGAAATAAACCCCAGGGTAAGTCGTTCCTCTGCACTAGCCAGTAAAGCAACCGGTTACCCTATTGCCAAAATAGCCGCTAAGCTTGCTATTGGTTTCAACCTGGATGAGCTTAAAAATCAAATCACCCAAAGTACTTCTGCTTTCTTTGAGCCAGCTCTGGATTATGTGATCGTAAAAATTCCACGCTGGAATTTTGACAAATTTAAGGGAGCAAACGATACGCTGGGTTTCCAAATGAAGAGTGTAGGAGAAGTAATGGGCATAGGCCGTAGTTTTGCAGAGGCTATACAAAAAGCTTGTCAGAGCCTGGAGAATGAAGCAGTAGGTTTAGGATATTATGGCAAGAGCCTTATGCATGCAGATGAACTGATTGACTATATAAAAATCCCTAAATGGGATCGTGTTTTTAGAATAAAAGATGCGCTCATGGCAGGTGCAAGCACGAGAAGAATTTGTGAGAGCACGGGAATAGATAGGTGGTTTATATACCAGATACAAAAAATCTGTGACTGCGAAAAAGAGATCGCAAATTATAACCTGGAATCTCTACCAGAAGAATTATTGTGGGATGCAAAACTGCTGGGATTTAGTGATGAGCAGATAAGCAGGATTATGAAAGAAGACAACGCAGAAGAAATTTATGAGCGTAGAAAAGAACTGGGCATAACAAGAATATTTAAAATGGTAGATACCTGCAGCGCAGAGTTTGAAGCTAAGACGCCGTATTTTTATAGTACGTTTGAGAGACCGATTTTGAAACATGAATTGTAAATGCTGACTCGGAAAAATGTGTCTTGCAGAGCTTAAATTTACCATGAGTAAAAGAAAAGGGAATTCGGTTTATTATAAACAAAGTGTTCTCTTAGCGTCCTTTGCGATACACGAAATGGCGTATCGCAAAGTGCGCCAAGAAAATACACGCAAAGGCGCTAAGAATAGCCTGGGAGGATTTTAGCAAATGGGCACAGAAAAAGTAGAAACGAAAGAATGATACAAAACGAATCCATAAAATCAGAGAAAGAAAAAATAATTGTACTCGGTAGCGGCCCTAACCGTATAGGGCAGGGAATAGAATTTGACTATTGCTGCGTGCATGGCTTACTAGCTATAAAAGAAGCGGGCTATGAAGCTATAATGGTAAACTGCAACCCGGAGACTGTAAGTACAGATTTTGATATAGCCGATAAATTATACTTTGAGCCCGTATTTTGGGAGCACTTATGGGAAATCGTAGAGCACGAAAAACCAATGGGTGTGATCGTTCAACTAGGCGGACAAACTGCATTGAAACTGGCAAAGCGCTTACACGAAAAAGGGATAAAAATTATCGGTACCTCTTTTGACAATATGGATATAGCAGAGGATCGTGGTCGTTTTAGTGATATGCTCAAAGAAATGGGAATCCCGTATCCAAGATATGGCACTGCTTACAATACAGACGACGCTATAGAAGTAGCCAAAGAAGTAGGCTACCCTGTGCTTATACGACCAAGCTATGTATTGGGCGGACAGAGAATGAGAATCGTGCTCAATGATGAGGAACTCGAGAAAGGGGTTCTGAGCCTCATAAAACATTTACCCGGTAATAAAATTCTTATAGATCATTTCCTCGATCGCTGCCAGGAAGCTGAGATAGATGGCATATTTGATGGAGAAGATTTTCATGTAATGGGAGTAATGGAGCATATAGAACCTGCAGGTATTCATAGCGGCGATAGCAATGCCGTGCTACCCCAATTTAATCTTAGTCCCCTTATCGTACATACCATGGAGGAATATGCTGAAGCGATAGCGAGAGCCTTAGATATTCGTGGCCTCATCAACATACAGTTTGCCATAAAAGACGGCAACGTTTATGTTATAGAAGCCAACCCCAGAGCGAGTCGTACTACACCCTTCATTGCCAAAGCTTACCAGATTCCTTATTTAAACATAGCCACAAAAGTTATGATGGGTGTGGCTAAAGTAAAGGATTTTATATACGAGAAAAAACTTACTGGTTTTGCCATAAAAGAACCCGTTTTCAGTTTCAACAAATTCCCTGGCGTAAATAAAGAATTAGGGCCAGAGATGAAGAGCACAGGGGAGGCTATTCGATTTATTAAAGATTTGAGGGATCCTTACTTTAGAACTTTATATAAGGAGAGGAGTATGCATTTGAGTAAATAAAAATCAACCTACCGCCTTTCCATACACCTGTACTTTCTCCAGCAATTCTGTAATAAGTCTTTCTGGCGGAGAACTAAGCGGTATGCTATCAAGAGCAAACTGAGTCTCTTGTAAGCTTACAAACTCAGCTACTAAAACGGCATCCGTTTGTAAAGCTTTTTCTAATAAAATTGAACGGGATTCTGGGAGCTCATTGTACAAAAATAGCAACAAGTCATCTTGGGTAAAAATGGTCATAAGCAAAAGCAATCTTTTAATAAAATCGCCGGCATTAAACCTGTAGACAATGAAAGTAAAAAGTAAAAATTAAAAAGAATAAAACGGGAGTTGTTTACTTTTTAAAGAGAATGTAACAGTAATTTCTATAAGCCGTGGAATTTTAAAATTATGGTTAAAAATGTGTGTTCACCATAAATAACGCACACTTATACCGGCTTATTGTATGAGAGCCATATTATTTTTTTTCTTCATCTTTTAAGATAAATATCTCTTCGTTATCCTTTTTCATATAATACTTCTCGCGAGCATATTTTTCTATGGAGTGTGCATTCGTTTTCAAGAGCTTAAGCTCTTTTTTGGTATCGTCTATTTGCTCAGTGAGCTTTTGCTCACTTTGGTGCAGACCATTGAGTTTAGTCATACGATTGGTTATAAGTCCCCAGTCTTTGGGGTCAAAGAAACTCATCCAAATAATAAAGAGTACTACTGCAATGAAGTACCTGCTTTTAAATATTTGATATATGATTTTACGTTCTGTCATTTCTTCTTACAAAATAAAGGAAAAATAAAAAGCTTGCTTTGGTCTAAAACTGCACCTATGTGTATAACTACAAATTGGGTGCCTCACAAAGCAAGCTTTTCTAAAAATTACAACCCAAACTTCATATTCTTCCCCGGATAAATTCCGCTATCGCCCAGCATCTCTTCTATTCTTATAAGTTGGTTGTACTTAGCCATACGGTCACTGCGACTTGCACTACCGGTTTTTATCTGCCCACAGTTAAGCGCTACCGCAAGATCCGCTATGGTGCTATCCTCTGTTTCTCCGCTGCGGTGACTCATTATGGTATTAAAACCTGCCTGCTGCGCCATCGTTACCGCATTAATAGTTTCGGTAAGAGTTCCTATCTGGTTTACTTTTACCAGTAAAGCATTGGCACTTTTCTCTTCTATACCACGAGCGAGTCTTTTTACATTGGTTACAAAAAGATCATCGCCCACGAGCTGGCATTTACTACCAAGTTGCTCGGTAAGGTTTTTCCAGCCTTTCCAGTCATCTTCTGCCATACCATCTTCTATAGATATGATAGGATATTTCTTTACCCAACTCACCCAGTAATCTACCAATTGGTCGCTGGTCATTTTCTTGCCATCACTTTTGTGAAAAATGTACTTCTTAGACTTGGCATCCCAAAGCTCACTATTAGCAGCATCCATCGCTATTCCTACCTGACTTCCAGCCTTAAAGCCTGCAGCTTTTATTGCATCCAATACGGTTTCTATGGCCTCTTCATTACTTTGCATATTAGGAGCAAAACCGCCTTCGTCGCCTACATTGGTACTATATCCTTTTTTCTTCAATACAGATTTAAGCGCATGAAAAATTTCTACACCCCATTGCAACCCTTCACTAAAACTGGTAGCGCCTACCGGCATTACCATAAATTCCTGAAAATCTATTTTATTATCTGCATGAGAACCCCCGTTAAGGATGTTCATCATCGGTATAGGCATAGTGCGGGCATTTGTTCCGCCTATGTATCTGTATAGGGGGAGGTTAGCTTCCAGCGCAGCAGCTTTAGCTACTGCAAGACTCACAGCCAGTAAGGCATTAGCGCCCAGCTTACTTTTATTCTCTGTACCATCTAGCGCTATCATAGCAGCATCTATCCCGGTTTGGTCTGCTACGTCCCAGCCCAGCAAGGCATCGGCCAGGGTTACATTTACATTCTTTACTGCTTTTAGAACGCCCTTGCCCAGGTACATTTTCTTGTTATTATCTCTCAGCTCTGCGGCTTCGTGTATCCCTGTACTTGCGCCACTAGGTACGGCGGCTCTTCCCAAGTTTCCATTCTCTGTAAGTAGATCTACCTCTATGGTAGGATTTCCGCGGCTATCCAGTATCTGGCGGGCATGTAGCGATGCTATATAACTCATATTGTTGTTTTTGTTTTTTTGTGGGTGAATAAAATCTTGAATGCTCCAGGTCTATACCTAAAACTACAATTGCTCCAAAAGTAAGAAATCAGAATGATAGATAGGAGACCATAGATGAAAAGACAAAAGACGTAAGAAGTAGGACTTGTGTAAATTGAAACCTAAGACTATAAAAAAGAAAGAGGAAAGAACAATGGAGGAATGAAATAGACCAGAAAGAGTCAATTAATTAATATTATGCAGGGTGCTATATCTAACAAAAATTGGTATCACAATTGAGTTCAATTCTACATACTAAGTACTAAATACTAAGTACTTCCCCAGTCTTCTAATCTCTACTCCACCAATCTATACAAAGCCTCATGCACCTTCTCCCTCGTATTCAATCTTTGTAGCTTACTACTTACCTCAGGATTTACACGATTACTTAGAAAAACATACACCAGTTTATTCACAGGATCGGCCCACACACAAGTGCCCGTATATCCTGTATGACCAAAGGTGCGGGGCGATGCGCTTTCGCAGGGATAGGGATCTTTCAGGTCTTCATTATCTCTCTTGGGTTTATCAAAACCATAGCCTCTGCGGCTACTAGAGTGATAGCTGGTAAATAAATCTACAGTACTACTATCAAAAAATCTTATTCCATTGTAGTGCCCGCCATTTACCAGCATCTGAAACAAAGCGGCTACATTATATGCATTGCTAAAAAGCCCTGCATGACCCGCCACTCCGCCAAACATAGAAGCACCCTGGTCGTGTACATAACCCTTAAGTAGCTGATGTCTAAAATACTGATCCTGCTCTGTGGGAATAAGTAAACTGTCTGCAATATTGCTATGGGCATTAAAGGCAATATTCTCTAAGCCCATGGGTTTATAAAAATTCTTTTCTACATATTTATCTAAGGGCAAGCCGCTTAGGGTTTCTATAATTTTTCCCAAAAGGATAAAATCATTATCACTATACACGTATTTCCCTTGAGGGCCTAGAGGGCTCGCCATAATCTCCTGTAGCATTTGCTGCGGCCAATCATCTCTTATAAACATGTCTTTTGCCACCGGCAAGGAAAACCCCGGACCAGACCCATACTGGTAAATAGTGTTCTTTGCCACAGCATTATCAAATAAGGTCGTTTTGTAAAACGGAATGTAGGAAACCAACCCCGCCTGGTGCAACAGTAAATCCTTAATTTTTAAGTACTCTTTATCTGTTCCTTTTGCAATGGATAGGTAATCCGAAAGGTTACCATTAAGATCTATTTTGCCTTCTTCATACAGCTTCATTACGGCAAGGGTAGTAGCACATACTTTTGTAAGAGAAGCGAGATCATATACAGACTCCAGGGAAACGGGGGTGCTGCGACTATAATCTGTATAGCCGTAGGCTTCCTCATAAATGATATTGTTGTCTTTCGCTGCAAACAATACGCAACCGGGAGTAGCTTTCTCATTTATGGCTTCCTGTGCCACATTGGCTACTGCTGCAAGTTTAGCCTTGCTAAAATCAGTCTTTTTTTTTTGAAGTACATCGTCTTTTACGCCACTCGTAACTATGCCTGTACCGTAACTAAGCTCTGGGCACACTGTAACCGGCAGTACTCCGCGAAAACCTTCCTTGCCCAATAGTTTATCCAAAGCTACATCCTGTATAATATCATCATCTTGATAGCACACAATGAGATTGCGGATATCACAGAAGTTTTTTACCGAGTATGGATTGCCAAAGACCAATGTAGCCGTATGGTCATTTTGCAAAGCAGTAACCAGTCCAATCTCACTACTGGTGAGACCAAAATTGTTACCCGGGCTTCTGCCCATGCTGTGAATTCCCACGATTACCTTCTCATACTGCTTTGCATTATTAATGATTGCCTGGCTACTGCCACTGTTCTTATAAAAATATACTTGCGCTCCCAGTTCCGTCTTCATGCGGCGGGTGAGGGTATTATCGCTGGTGGTGCCTATGGCAATGTAAGCAAGACTTTTCTTACCAAAGGAGGTGGTGATGGGGAAAATGTCCTTGTCTTCATTTCTCACCAGCGTTATGGCGTTCTGCGCCACCCTTCTTGTCATTTCTTCTATACCGGCATTAAGGTCTTCTTTCAGATTATTGAGCTGGATTGGTTTTAAATCTTGGAGGCCGTACATATATTTAGCCATCAAAACTTTACGGCAATGCATGTTTATGTCGTCCCAGGAAAGTTGCTTTTTCTTAATAGCATTTTTAACTGCTATGATCGTGCCCGGCACATCTGTAGGCAGACAAAGCATATCATTTCCAGCGATAAGCGATTGTAAAGAAGCGGCCCCTTTTGGGTAATATTTTTGCACACCCTGCATTTCTAACCCATCAGTAAAAGTAAGTCCCTGGTACCCCATTGTACCTCTCATAAGGCCATTAATATTTTCTGGCGATAAACTCGTAGCTCTGTTCTTTGTATTATCAATGGCGGGTATATACAGGTGCGCTACCATAACAGCACCTACACCTGCTGCAAATATTTCTTTAAAGGGATAAAGCTCCAGGGAATCGAGCTCTTCCATGCTTTTATTTATCACCGGTAGGTCGTAGTGCGAATCTACTGCTACATCGCCATGACCGGGGAAATGCTTGGCCGTGGCCATCACTCCATTATCCTGCATGCCTTGCATATAAGCGATGCCGTAATCGGCGACCTTATATTTGTCCTCTCCAAAACTCCTATCATTTATCACAGGATTATTAGCGTTGTTATTTACATCTACTACAGGGGCGTAATTTACCTGCAAACCTAGTCGCTTACACTGTTCTGCTACCAGTTTGCCATAGTCATATACCGTCTGCTTATCACGCATGGCACCCAGCATCATTTGCTTAGGCAGCGGAAGAACATCTTCATATAATCGCATCCCCACGCCCCACTCTGCATCTATACACATCATCAAAGGTGTCTTTGCTATAGACTGCATCTTATTTATGATCGTAGCCTGGTCTGCGGGGCTCCCCTGGAATACGCAAAGACCACCAATATTATATTTCTGAATAAGCTGCGTCACCTGCTGCGTAAAAAATACCGGTCTGCGGGTTTTTGCATCCAACTGGCTCAGGCGAACGATCATAAGCTGCGCAATGCGTTGGTCTTTTGTGAGACTCTTCATAACACTATCTACCCATTTATCAGCAGCTGTGGTTGTAGGAGTTTGTGCCTGCGTAACATATGCAGTCAAAAGGCAAAAGGCAAAAAATAGAAAGTAAAGCTTCTTTGTCATATTGAGATCTAAAAAATCTTGTGTAAATCTGGAAAATATATTTCTGCAAGGATAAGGCTAAAAAATAATAATTAAAGGCTAAAATATAATGATTAATGTGCTAATGGAAGGCAAGGCTACAATAATTCTTTAACATATAAAAAAATTTGTGTTAGTAAGTTTCATTTCACATTATAATTCCGTATAAGTTTTTTTATAAAATATCCCCCTTTTCAGACTCTGCAAATTAGCACATCAGCACATAAAATAATTAGCACATTGATAAACTGAAAAATTTAGAATATTAAAAAAATTACCTTTGCCTCTAAAACTCCCTTTTGCCCGATATAATACACTTACTCCCAGATAATATTGCCAACCAAATAGCTGCCGGCGAGGTGATACAGCGCCCTGCAAGTGCTGTAAAAGAGCTATTGGAAAATGCAGTAGATGCCGGTGCTACAGACATACAATTGATTGTAAATGATGCCGGCAAGGCACTCATACAGGTTATAGATAATGGCAAAGGAATGAGCGAAACTGATGCCCGTATGGCTTTTGAGCGGCATGCTACCAGCAAAATCAGAAGCATAGATGATCTCTTCAGCATAAAAACGATGGGGTTTAGGGGCGAGGCACTGGCAAGTATTGCGGCAGTGGCGCAGGTAGAATTAAAAACAAAAAGACCAGAAGATACTACAGGAGTTTTGTTAGAAGTAGAAAATAGCCAGGTAGTAAGACAAGAACCCGTGGGCATGGCAGATGGCACGAGCATAGCCATGAAGAATCTTTTCTTTAATGTACCAGCCCGTAGAAATTTTCTTAAAAGCAACACCTCTGAGCTTCGCCATATAGTAGAAGAATTTATAAGAGTAGCTATGAGCTACCCGGATTTGTACTTTTCCCTCACAAGCAATGGGCAAGAAGTTTTTCACCTCGACAGAGGCAGCCTAAAGCAAAGGATTGTGCAGGTGATGGGCAATAGTTATAATGCAAAACTGGTAACCGTGCAGGAGCAAACGGACTACATGGATGTTGCAGGATTTGTGGGCAAACCAGAAACCGCAAAGAAAACCAGGGGCGACCAGTACTTCTTTGTTAATAATCGTTTTATAAAAAGTCCTTACCTGCACCACGCTGTGGTAAAGGCTTTTGATAATATGATCCCCAAAGATGCGCATCCTACTTATGCCATCTTTATCACCATAAACCCTGCGCATCTTGATGTAAATGTGCATCCTACCAAGCAGGAAATAAAGTTTGATGACGAGCGTATTGTTTATGCCTTTATGGAAAGTGCGGTAAAACACGCCTTGGCACAATTTAGCATAACACCAACTTTGGACTTTGACCTGGATGCTTCTATCCAAAACCTGGATGCGGTAAACAAACCCTTTACCACTGAGCGACAGGAAAAAGCAAGTAGCAGTAGCCTATACAATACGTTTAGCCAAAAGAACCAGGCCCATCTTGTAGAAACCAAAAGTGACCTTAAACACTGGAAAAGTTTTTATGAGGGCGATGAAGCATCGGTAGGGAGAAAGGACACAGACGCGGTAGAAATCTTACACAAGGAATCTGAAGACAGCAATTCTAACAGTTTTTTTGGTATGCCTATGCAGTTGCAGCAGTCATTTATTATGATACAAAATGCCGGCGGTTTTTTATTGCTTCAGCAGCAGAATGCGCACGAGCGCATACTCTATGAGCGATTCTCCAAAGCCGTACAAGGCAAGCCGATGGCCTCGCAGCAAAGTCTTTTTCCGGAGACGATAGAATTTGCGACAGCAGATGCGGTACTACTTACAGAGCTCCTCCCCGATCTGGAACTGTTGGGTTTTAGGTTAGAAGCCTTTGGCGGCAATAGTTTTATAATACAAGCCACGCCCGCAGACCTCACTCAAAGCAGCCACAAACTTGCCATAGAAGCTATGCTGGAAAAGTATAAACACTTTAGCACAGATATACGCTATAGTAAAAGAGAAAAACTACTTCGCTCTCTGGCTTTGCAGCAAAGTATAAAAGGCGGAACCCATCTAAGCGAAAAGGAAATGAATGTACTGGTAGAAGAACTCTTTGCCTGCGAAATCCCTAACTCTACACCTACTGGCAAGCCTACTTATATGACATTTAAAAAGAGCGAATTAGATAAGATGTTTGGGAGATAGGAGAGATTTTTGAATAGGGATTTTTTGATTTTTGATTGGGGGAGTCTTGTCCTCCGTAATGTCTCTCCACTGAGCCAAGCGTAAGCAGAGGACGTTGCGTTGTAAAATTCACAACTCTCCGCTATTCTTTTAACTTTACCCACACAAAACAGAACCTCATAATATATGTACGACCAGGAAGCAAGCGATAAATATATACACATCACGAACGAGTTATTAAAGAGCAATGAAGTAGATGCCGTAGAAGTTTTGCGGGATACACTCCGCTATCATGAGTATTTGTATTACGTTCAGCATAAGCCGCAGATAAGTGACTACGAGTTTGATATACTGTATAAACTGCTGGAAGCCTTCGAAAAGCAGCACCCGGAAAGCGTAACCTCAGACTCGCCTACGCAGCGGGTGGGTTCCGGGCTTAGTTCAGATTTTCCTAAACGGAATCATCTCGTACCTATGCTTTCGTTATCTAATAGCTACGATGCACAGGACCTGAAAGACTGGGATAAAAGAAACCGCGAGAAGTGTGGCGGAGCAGCTATAGAATACTGCATAGAACCAAAATTTGACGGAGCCAGCATTTCTTTACTGTATGAAAACAATTTACTAGCCGCTGCCACCACAAGAGGCGATGGGGAAGTGGGCGATGAAATAACGACAAATGCAAAGCAGATAAGATCGATTCCGCTCTCAGCACAGTTTACCCGCTACGGTATAGAGCAGGTAGAAATAAGAGGCGAAGTGATGATGAGCAAAAAAAGCTTTGCGGCCTATAATGAATTGCTGGAAGAGGAAGGTGTAGCTACAATGGCTAATCCACGAAATGCAGCAGCCGGCAGTTTAAGAATGAAAGACAGCGCGGCAGTAGCAAAACGCAACCTGGAAGCCTTTTTGTATAACCTAAGTTTTGTAGAAGAACCGGCAGAATCAGTTGCTTCTAAGGCCATACCCACCACGCATTATGGTATGTTGCAGATGTTACA
>JBBKWE010000122.1:0-4663 GCA_037968795.1 Ferruginibacter sp. | reverse complement strand
GAGAAGGAGTTCATCTCCTCGTCTGATTCTTCCATTTCGCTTGTTGCTGGTATTTTGCAAAATGATGGAAAACCGTTCACTGGAGTGATCTATACATTGGCAGGACCGAATTCGGATACAGCAGATATTCGGTCGTACAAAAATGGAAAAGAAGATGGTGAGTGGAAGAAATTTTATCCTTCAGGCAAGAAAAAAGAAATGCGTTTTTTTACCAATGGAGAGAAGACAGGAAAATATACTGCCTGGTGGAAAAACGGTCAGAAACAACTGGATTATAATTTTGTAAATGGAGAATACGAAGGAGAATTTCGTGAATGGAATGAAGAGGGAAGGCTTACTAAAATAATGCATTATGTAGCCGGCCACGAAGAAGGAGCGCAACAATGGTGGTACGACAACGGAAAAATAAAAGCCAATTACATTATAAAGGACGGAAGGAGATATGGATTATTGGGCACTAAAAATTGTGTAAATGTATCGGATAGCATTTTTAATAAGTAGTTTATTTGTGAGTTCTACTCTTCTATTTTCTTGCGCAGGCAAGCAGGAGGTAGAAACGCTACCGTATTATAACACTCCCGACTTCACTCCGGAGTTTTTTTCTTCTGATGAGCTTGCCTCCACAGCTGTAAAACATACTATTCCTGCATTTTCTTTCACAGACCAAAATGGAGAAACGATATCAGAAAAAACTGTGGAGGGTAAGATCCACGTAGCTAATTTTATGTTTACCCGATGTGCAAGCATCTGCCCGGTAATGACCAATCACATGAAGATGGTTCAAGATAGCTTTGGACAAAACCCTAATCTTGTAATACTTTCTTACAGCGTAACGCCCTGGATAGATAGCTTACCGAGACTGCGAGAATATGCAAATGAAAATAGTATCACTTCTTCAAATTGGCATTTACTCACGGGCAGCCAGGATAAAATATACACGCTTGCTCGCAAGGGATACTTTGCAGAGGAAGACCTAGGCTATACCAGGGATAGCACAGACTTTTTACACACAGAACATATCTTACTGGTAGATCGCAGCAAGAGAATAAGGGGAATATACAATGGCACTTTGCAGCTGGAGATAGAGCAGATGATAAAGGATATAGGCACGTTACTGAAGGAGTAATCTACACTTTAAAAGCGTTGCGTGTTTTTCCCTTTGCGATACCAATATTTTTTATCGTAACACCGATTACTGTCAGCGTGGAAGATTTTCGCAGCACAAAGAATTATCAAGGAATTCTACCGTCTACTCGCTATAAGTAAATTCAAATCTGTATACTTTAGATTAAATCGCTCGCTCAGGTGAAAATTTGTAAGCGATCCTTTAAAAATGTAAATCCCTGTACGAATATTTATTTTGTGCCAGATCACATTATCTATGCCTCCGTTCTCAGCCGTTTCCAATAGCAAGGGCATAAGCACATTGCTTATTGCTTGCGAAGCGGTGCGGGCAAAACCGCTAGGAATATTGGGTACGCAGTAGTGATATACTCCATACTTTTCAATAACAGGACGCTTGTGCGTAGTTACCTCACTCGTTTCAAAACATCCTCCATTATCTATACTCACATCTACGATTACAGAACCTGGTCGCATATCACTTACCATATTTTCTGTAACTATTACGGGCGTACGGCCGCCATTACTACCTATGGCACCTACGGCTACGTCACAGGTTTTTAGTTGTTTGGCAAGTATTTTTGGCTCTAGTACAGAGGTCCACATACGCACGCCTATGTTATTTTGCATGCGCTTGAGGCGATAAATGCTATTATCAAAAACCTTTACGCTGGCACCCATCGCCAGTGCAGTTTTCGCAGCATACTCTCCTACTATGCCGGCACCTATGATTATAACCTTAGTGGGCGGGATTCCACTTATGCCGCCCACAAGTACTCCTTTCCCATTATTTGCATTACTCAGATACTGGCCGGCTATGAGCATGACCGCGCTACCGGCAATCTCGCTCATGCTTCGCACTATGGGATTGTGTCCGCTGGCATCTTTTAGATTTTCAAAACTGAGGGCGGTGATCCTTTTTTGCATCATCTTTTCCAGGATACTTTTCTTCATCACAGCAAGATGAATAGGAGAAATAATGTACTGGTTTAGCTGCAAAAGTTCGCAGTCCTCCTCAGATACCGGTGCACTTTTCACAAGGATATCACATTCAAAAACCGATTTTTTATCTAAAACAATTCGAGCTCCTGCTTCGCTATAATCATTATCGCTAAAGTATGCCCCTCTTCCAGCCTTAGATTCCAAGACGACCTCGTGCCCATTGGCCACGAGCACGCTTACGGCATCTGGAGTGAGGGCAATTCTATTCTCATGAAGGTGATCCTCGCAGGGAATTCCTATGCAAAGCGATTCTGCCCTTGG
This sequence comes from Ferruginibacter sp., assembly GCA_037968795.1. GTDB lineage: Bacteria > Bacteroidota > Bacteroidia > Chitinophagales > Chitinophagaceae > Ferruginibacter. The sequence continues at coordinate 2,278 of JBBKWE010000122.1, read as the reverse complement.
CCGCACATCTAATGTTTCTTCTAATGTAGCGTAGGAAATAGAAGGAGAAACAAATGGTTTAGTTGTAGCCACTACGATAGGTTGTTTTATGTAATAATATGATTAAGGAAAGGTAGTAAGGTACTACAATATTTTTATTTTTCTCTCATTGAGGGACGTTGCTTCTATGTACAAGTGAGTCGTCTCCTCTGGCAAAATTTTTGTAGCAACCTCTGGCCATTCCACGAGGCAAATCTTTCCGCTATAGAGCGTATCTTCTACACCAGCATTTATTACTTCTTCTTCATCTTTGAGCCTATACAAATCGAGGTGATAGACTATATCCCCTGTAGCATCTTCATAGGAATTTATAATAGAAAATGTAGGGCTACTCATATTTTGTGTAACGCCCAGCTGGCGGCAAATCTCCTGAGACAAAGTGGTTTTTCCAGCACCCATTTCTCCATGCAGGGCTATTATTTTATTGTTCCCAATGCTTTCCACCACTTTTGCGGCAGCATGTGCAATATCTTCCAGCGTATAATTTATAGTCATGAAAAAAATTCTATTAAGAAAATGAAACTTCTTTTTAATGTGATATGCTATCCCATAAGCTTTTGTTGCTTCAAGCCTTTTATCGCAATGCTTGGTAAATAATTTCTATTCTATGCTTTTAAAAGGGATTATTTCAATAAATTCTTTTTAATCCTATTGTCTTGACGGTGAAACTAAAATTTCATAATTATTCGCAACCACAGAAACTGAATCATCCGCCAGTTCTAAAAATAACTGTTTAGAATTATCTAAGAACCATTTGCCTATCCGCATCTAATCTTATTAGAATAAATATAAGCACCGTAAATGTGAGTAGCGAAGACCCGCCGTAACTAAGAAGCGGAAGTGTAATGCCCGGCGATGGTGCTATGCCCAGTGTCATACAAATATTAAGCGCTACGTGAAAGAATAATATACCAGCTACGCAGTAGGCATACACTCGGCTAAAAGTGCTTCTTTGCCGCTCTGCCAGGAATATCATTCTCAGCATCATGCCAAAATAAATGACCATAAGCAAAGCACTCCCCAGGAAGCCAAAACCTTCGCCTATGGAAGAAAATATAAAGTCTGTATTCTGCGCTGGCACAAAATCTCCCCGGGTTTGCGTTCCTTTCAGAAATCCCTTTCCTATGAGTCCGCCACTGCCGATGGCAATTTTAGATTGCTTTACGTTATAGGTTTCCGCTTTCCCCTGTCCTTTTTTTGTTCCCAACTTTGCATATTCTTTTTCCATAGCTGCAGCACGTGTAGAGTCCTTAAATACGTAGTCATCTTTACCAAACGTAGTAAATATGCGCACAATTTGATGTGGCTTTAGCACTTTTTCAAATAACGTCGGCACCATAAATTTTTGTACGCCTACACTAAGTGCCCAGGCTCCTATAATGATAAATAATATGCTTTTGTCTCTTTTTATTTTTCTGCGATATACATAAATAAGTATAACGGCAAGTACGCTTAAGGCTATAAGTAAAGTATTGGGCGCCACTACAATGCTGGCAATGATAAGTATGCCTAAAGCGAAAAGCAGAAGCAAATAAATGGCTGGCAATCCTTCTCTGTAAAAGGCTATGGTAAAGGAAAAGTATACAATAGCAGCACCAGGCTCACTTTGTAAAACGGATAAAATTGCGGGCGAAAATGCTATGATGGCGCCTATAATTTGCGATCTGGATTTAGAAAAATCGGTTTCGTTTCTACTTAGGTATTTTGCTATAGCAAGAGAGGTGAAAATTTTGCAAAGCTCCACCGGTTGCACGTTCATAAACCCCAGCGGAATCCAGCTCTTGCTTCCTCCTACCTCTTTTCCAACTACAAAAGTGGCGAGAATAAGCAGGATACCAAAGGCGTAACTAAGGTTGGCTGTGGCAGTAAAAAATTTACTGTCTGTGAGTAAAATGAATGTGGCTGCCAGTATACTGGCTATGGCGAAATAAAACTGCTTACTATACTCTTTTTGAAAACCCAAAAGCGTACCTACAACATCATCCCCAAACTTATACTCTACAGTAAAAATGGCCACAAGCCCTATAATGACCAGTGCAGCATAGAGCCATACCATCACCCAGTCTATTCCTTTTGCTATACTAGCATTTTTCTGATACATGTCCTCTCCTTATGGATTATTATTTTTGATAGTATCTGGTGCTACAACCTTTATCTTATCTGGCAACAAGGCTGGGGTTTTTATAGTAGGGGCTACATCTTTTACAGGCTCTTTTTCTTTTACAGGTTTTTTCTTTTC
>JBBKWE010000121.1:0-6781 GCA_037968795.1 Ferruginibacter sp. | reverse complement strand
TAATATTTAATAATTAACCATTATCAAGGTAATTTCCTAAGAAATAAATACTTCACCATAAACTCCATCAGCAGAAATAATAGAGCCGCAAGCACAAAAGGGAAAAACTTATCTGCGTAGCGCACAGAGTTAGAAATTTCTACTTTCGATTTTTCCAGGGTATCTATCGTATCATAAATACCTTGCAGAGAATTATTGTCTGTAGCTCTAAAATATTTACCACCCGTTTCTTGTGCTATTTGCGTGAGCAGTTTTTCATCTATACTTACTTTTTGTCTTTGCATCACCACACCAAAGCCATTGTCTACAGGCGTTTCGGCTACTCCATCTGTACCTACACCAATCGTATAGACTTTAATACCAAAAGATTTTGCAATTTCTTTTGCCGTAATAGGGTCAATTAGTCCGCCGTTATTTTCTCCATCTGTGAGGAGCACTACGATCTTTGATTTTGAAGTACCTTTTCGTACTCTATCTACCGCCGTGCCTAGTCCGGATCCTATGGCGGTGCCATCTTCCAGCAATCCATTTCTTATATTTTGAATTGCAGCGATCAGAACTTGTTTATCTGTTGTGAGTGGGCATTGCGTAAAACTTTCGCCGGCAAAAATGACTACGCCTACTCTATCGCTCTTGCGCTTCATTACAAAATCTATAGCCACAGCTTTGGCAGCTTCCAGTCTATTGGGCTGCAGATCTTGCGCCGTCATACTGCCGCTTACGTCTATTCCCAGCACGATATCTATCCCTTCGCCATCAGAATTTTGTTCTTCGTTTCTCGTCTGTGGAGTGGCCAGAGCGGCTATGAGGCAGGCATAACATAACAGCCGGAGGATAAAAGGCAAATGCCGCATGCTGCTTTTCCAGCTACTCAAGCCTGTGGCTGCAGTGGTAGAAACGGTAATGGAGGCACTTCTTTTATTATTTGAACGAGCATACCAAACTGCCAAAACAGGGAGCATAATCCCAAGGATAAAAACCCAGGGATAGGCAAAATGTATATTTCTAAAATAATCAAATAGCATAGTTCACTTTTGTGCAGGGCTGCATTAAACAGTATTCCCCGGCATATCATTTATCTGCGTGATGGCTTCTCTCACTATATTTTTACATTGCTCTGTTTCAGTAGCAGGCGGCAAATATTTTGCAAATTTTGCAGCGTCTCCTGTAGTAAGTGCCGTCTCTACAAAGCCCACAGTGTTGTTACTTACATTGGCAAATCTGAGGGCTGCCAAAATTTCTTTTGTTGTCTTATTTTGCAAATTGATTTGTTTTTTCCTCACATAAAACCGTTTAAAAATATCTCCCAGTTTAGTGTAGAAAACCTTTGCGTCGTCTTGCGAATGTATTTCTCCGGCTTGCAGCGCAGCAATGGCCGCCATGGCTTCATCAAAAGCAGATTTCTTACCGGCGTAAGGGTCTTTTATTTTCTTAGGCCTGCGACGGAAGTACCTGATCAATAACCATAACAAAATAAAACCAGCTATTACCGCTGCGGCTATGTACAACCAGGAGCGATCTACATAGAAAACTTCCATCACCGGTTTTATATCTCTCAGCTGCCCGGTACTGTCAGCCGGCGCATACCCTACTTCAATAGGAATAGAATCTGTAAAAAGTGATACCGATTTATTATCTGCAATGCTCACCAGCTTTACCGCCATAGAAGGCAAAACCCAACTACCACTATCCCAGCTGGTAATTTTAAATTGCTGTACAATAAAGAAATCCTGTTTTTCTGTGCTGTCAAATTTTTTCTTTTCCATGATCTCAAAATGAGGAAAAGAATCAGGCGCATTAAATTCTACTTTGTAAGCAGAGGAAGGAAGTGTAAACCGGATACGAAAGTCTATTGGCTCGCCAATAAGAATTTGCTGGCGATCAATACTGGTGCTTATTTGCTGCGCTGATGTGGCAGTCCCGTAAAAAGATATTACTGCCAAAAGAAAAAGCCGCAAAACCTTAAAATTTTTATTTCTCACTTTATCTTCGTTTATGAAAAAACTGCTGCAAGATTTTTACATAGTCTTCGCCGGTGCTTATGTGCAATAGGTCTGCACCCGCTTTTCTAAAATATTGCTTGGTAGCATCACTATGTTTTAAAAAATGCTGTTGGTAATTATGACGCACCACAGCATTACCGGTATCTACCCATTTAGCCTTACCGCTTTCCGCATCCTGCATTTGCAGCAGGCCTACATCGGGCAAAGACATATCCATCTTGTCGTATACCTTTAGCCCTATCACATCGTGCCTTTTGCCTATTATTTTAAGATCGTTTTCATAACCCGTAGTGAGAAAATCGCTCATTATAAAAGCTATACTCTTCTTGCGGGTCGTATTATTAAAATATTCTATTGCTTTATCCAGGTCAGTAGCAGTGCCATGCGGTTCTATAGTAAGCATTTCTCTTACAATGTATAATGCATGCGCCCTGCCCTTCTTTGGCGGAATAAATTTTTCTATTCTATCGCTAAAGAAGATGACACCTACTTTATCATTATTTTTAAGAGCGCTAAATGTAATTACAGCCGCCATTTCTGTTACCAGATCTTTTTTCCTCCTGGTTACAGTACCAAAGAGATTACTCTTACTGGTATCTATAAGCAGCATTACGGTGAGTTCTCTTTCCTCCTCAAACAGCTTTGTATAAGGCGAAGAAAATCTCGCACTCACATTCCAGTCTATAAAACGCACATCGTCGCCGGCAGTATATTCCCTCACTTCTCTAAAACTCATGCCCTTTCCCTTGAAGGCGCTATGGTATTCTCCGCTAAAGATATTGGTCGTTATTTTTTTGCTTTTTATCTCTAGTTCCCGCACTTTTTTCAATAGTTCTTTGGTGTCACCTTTCACAGGCGTCACAACTTCTTCTGGCGGTATGGTTGTTCTTTTTCTAAACAATTTTGAAATAAAGATTATGGTACGTTAACCGTTTTCAGGATCTCATTGATGATTTCTTCTACAGTGATATTTTCTGCCTCAGCCTCGTAGGTAAGCCCTATACGATGCCGAAGAACATCTTTACAAATACTGCGAATATCTTCCGGAACTACATAAGCCCTTTTATTAAGGTAAGCCAGTGCTTTTGCCGCAAGTGCTAAGTTGATGCTCGCTCTCGGAGAACCTCCAAAACTTATAAGAGGCTTCAATTTGCCCAGATTATATTGGTCCGGGAAACGGGTAGCAAAAACAATATCAAGGATATAGTTTTCTACTTTTTCATCTACATATATTTTTCTTACCAGTTCTTTTGCAGCAGTAATTTCCGAAGCAGCCGCTACAGGGCTTATTACAGCCGGTGGCCCTCCTCTTGTATTCTGTTGTATTACCAGTTGTTCCTCTGCCTTGGTAGGATAAGTCACCACCACCTTTAGCATAAAACGATCTACCTGCGCCTCTGGTAGCGGATAGGTTCCTTCCTGCTCTATAGGGTTTTGCGTAGCGAGAACCAGAAATGGCTCCTGTAGTTTATAACTCGTATCCCCTATGGTTACCTGTCGCTCCTGCATCGCTTCCAGCAGGGCACTCTGCACTTTTGCCGGCGCACGGTTTATTTCATCTGCCAGCACAAAGTTTGCAAAGATCGGTCCCTTACGCACCACAAATTCATTGGATTGCTGCTGGTATATCATGGTACCCACCACATCTGCCGGTAATAGATCCGGCGTGAATTGTATGCGGCTAAAGTCTGCTTTGATTGTTTGCGCAAGCGATTTTATTGCCAAGGTTTTTGCCAGACCAGGCACCCCTTCCAGCAATACGTGCCCGTTGCTAAGTAATCCTATAAGCAAGCGTTCTACCATGGTTTCCTGGCCTACAATTACTTTCCCAAGCTCATCATTTATGCGGGATACAAAGTTGGACGAATAAGATATCTCCTCATTTAATTTGCGGATATCTTCAGCGGTTTGTAACATATAAATATTTCATTTTTCTAAGGTCGGCAAAATACGAACATAGTTACTACAAACCCACGGGTTGAAAAAAGTTAAGGGAAAAAGATTGTTAAATAGTAGATCTGGCACAACAGTAATAAATTGAATAGAGCAGCCGGAAACTGCCAACTTAAAGGGCTGAATATTACAATGTGTAAAAAAGTATAATTGCTGAAGATCAAATCGCCAAGGAAAAGTATTCTTGTCCTATGATAACTGTCAAAAGGAGAAATCGTGGTACTTTAGCTTCAACTATAGCAAATTTTTAAAAATATGAAAAAAGTAAAAACAATTTCATTCAGTCAAATAATTGCAGCATCTGCAGATAAGATCTGGAATGTTTTATGGGACGATGAAACTTATCCGCAGTGGACAGCAGCATTTGCAGCGGGCAGCCATGCTTTAAGCGATTGGAAGGAAGGGAGTGAAATACAATTCCTTGATGGAAACAATAATGGCATGTATAGTAAGATAGAGAAGTCAGAGTCTGGAAAATTTATGAAGTTTATTCACCTTGGAACTATAAAAGGAGGCAAAAAAGAAAAAGAAACTGATACTAATGGCGGGTGGAAAGAAATGGAAGAAGCTTACATACTTACAGAGGATAATGGGAAAACAAAACTAGAAGTAAGTATGGATATTCCGGAGAAATATGCTGATGACCTCGCAACAATGTTTCCCTCTGCGCTCGACGTTATAAAAGAATTATCAGAATCTCCGGTTTCTATTACTGTAAGGAGCCATGTACATGCGCCCATACAAGAGGTGTGGAATTTCTGGACGAGACCGGAGCATATCACACAGTGGAATAATGCCTCTCCCGATTGGCATACGCCAAGGGCAGAAAATGACCTGAAAGAGGGTGGACGGTTTAGTTCCCGAATGGAAGCGAAAGATGGTAGCATGGGATTTGATTTTGAAGGAAAGTATACCAAAGTGGAAGAAAATGCGACGCTTAATTATACAATGGATGATAATAGAAAAGTTGAAATTAGATTTGAGGCAAGCGAGGACGGAGTGATCATCACCCAAACATTTGAAGCCGAAGATGAAAACAGTTATAGCATGCAAAAACAGGGCTGGAATAATATTCTGCAAAATTTTAAAAAGTATGCAGAATCAGTGTGAGCGTAGCACTCCTTAAACTAAAAATATGAACAACAACATTTACCCTTGCCTTTGGATGGACGGCACCGCAAAGGAAGCCGCAGAGCACTATTGTACTATTTTTGAAGAGGCTAAGATCCTTTCTACCAATCCCATGGTAACGATGTTTTCCCTCTTTGGAAAGAAAATAATGGCGCTCAATGGCGGGCCCATGTATAAAATAACTCCTGCTGTTTCCTTTTCTATTCATTGCAGCCATGAAGAGGAAATAAAGGAGTACTGGAATGCCTTGAGCACTGACGGATTTGAAATGATGCCGCTCGATAAATATGACTGGGCAGAAAAATATGGCTGGGTAAAGGATAAATTCGGGATGACCTGGCAATTGTTTTTTAGACCGGAAACTAATCAGGATCAAAAATTGAATTGCAGTCTGCTGCTTACCGATGGCAATTTTGGGAAGGCGAAAACTGCTTTAGACTATTACTGTACGATCTTCCCTTCCTCTGCAATAGAGATAGAAGACACAGGCACTGCTTCTGACGGTTCCGGTATGCAATTTCTAAGATTCGGACAGGCAAATATCTCAGGGGAAACTATTTCTGCAATGGACGGCGAAGGAGCGCACAAGATAAATTTTACAGAAGGTCTCTCCCTGGTAGTAGAATGTGAGACCCAAAAAGAAATAGATCATTACTGGCTAGCGCTATCTGCCGGCGGTAGCGAAGGAAGGTGCGGCTGGCTGAAAGATCAATTTGGGGTTTCCTGGCAGATCGTGCCCACTATCTTGGGGAGGCTTATGAGTGATCCCCAAAAGCAGGAAGCCGTAATGCAGGTGGTAATGAAAAGCACAAAGTTTGTAATTACGGACCTGGAGGAAGCCGAAAAAAAGTAGATAAAGTGTTACAAAATGATCATGAAAAACAAGGGATTGTAAAAATTAAATACTTTTCTTTGTGATAGTACTACTTCGTTTGTAGGATTAATAAGGGGGATAACTAACTAAAAAGGAGGGTGTTGTAGTATTACTCTGCCTTATCTTGCGTACAAATCTACTATGCTTCTCGAACGCGTCAATAACTGGTTTTTGCACTGTCAAAAATATCTCTTTACATACAAGGATAATTTCTTTGAGCTATCTTACGTGGGTAACTCTCCGCAGGCAATGATTGCCAGTTTTATAAAAATGCCATTCGTTAAGAATGACCCTGAAAAGCAAATATTATACCCTAATAGCCGGTTTACTAAAGGATTTATCAAATACCGGGAACTGGAAGATGGTCTTTACATAACCTACTCTGAAGTGTCTTTCAAAGCCAATGTAAGGTTCAAGCCTTTTTATGATCTGTTTCTCCCCGGCGATTATTACCTTCTTAGCTATAATGTTGATATAAATACCATACAAAGGTATAACCTCGCTATTGATGGAGTAGAATTTGCTAATCAATCCTGGTCATTTCTAAAACCCGGACAAAAAAGGACAATAACCCACTATAAAGGAAGTAACGGACGGTTCTTTACCATTTTCTTTAATGAAAAATGGCTACAGACTAACCTGGGCGATGATGCTATTTATGAAGAAAGTAAGATCAGGGAATTTATTAATGATAAGATTGATCACCTCTACTGGCCAGACCCTGAAGGGGAATACCTAAAGAAATTCAATAAGATAAGCGAAGTGTTCCTGGAGAACAATATACCGGGAACCAATAATATATTGCGCCTGAAAATACATG
>JBBKWE010000120.1:0-2903 GCA_037968795.1 Ferruginibacter sp. | reverse complement strand
CTGTGTATTGCCATTTGAAGTTTTCGTATTCAGATTCTAGTGCTAATTACGCAACGCACTACATGCTTACACTCACAAAGAACTTTGCTGTCAAAACCAAAACGGCCCCAAAAGCAGTATTAAATTAAAAATACAGTCTGCAAAACTACAAATATTTTGCAAGGAAGGGAAATAAAATCCTGTATTCTGACCTTCCGTTAAGAGAATATTTTTGAATACAGCTTTCCGCTAGTGCATAATGTTTTAAAGCAATAGATTTGCCACTTATCAGTAAAATGAAGATGGAGCCGCAGGAGTTTTATAAGAATTTATTAGCAGAGAAAAACGCTCTTTTACAATCCCTAAAAAAGAAGAAGTCGCTTTTTGGCTGGGTGCGTTTTGGGAATATCATTCTACTTGCTGTTATTCTATATGCATTGTGGCAGTTTTCCTGGATATACATTGTAGCTGCAACTATAATCTTCCTGGCATTTTTTGTAAGAGTAATTTATGTAGACTTGCGCAATCGTGATAAAATCGCTCACATTCAATTATACATTAAGGCTATAGAAGAAGAGTTGCAGGCTTTGCAAGAAAATTATTCCGTTTTCTCCAATGGTATAGAGTACCTACCGCCTGTGCATGATTATGCACATGATATGGACGTGCTGGGAAAGGCATCTTTATATCAATTCTGCAATAGAGCTGAAACAGAACCCGGCAAAAGACTTTTTGCAGAATGGCTGCTAGCTCCTGCGACAATTAAGGAAATTGCAAACCGCAATGAAGCTGTTTCCCACCTGGCAACCGCTATTCCTCCGATTATGGAAATTAAGGCGCTGGGCAAGTCGGCAGGTTTACAGGAAAGCACCATTTCATCTGTAGAAAAATGGCTGGCTTCTCCGGATATATTCTCTGACTGGAAAGCCTGGAAATGGTTGCGCTATGTATTGCCTGCAATAATTCTTACCATTACTTTTCTTACTATTTTCTCTGTCGTAAGTATGGGCTTTTTTTACACCTCACTTTTCGTTTTTGCAGTAATCGCCTATCAGATAGAAAAAAAAGTGAAGGACATTCATGCCACACTCAGTCTTATTGTGGAAGAAATGGAAGTAATGCAGTCTCTCCTCCTCCACATAGAAGAAACGGAAATGAAAGGTGAAAAGTTAATGGAGCTTAAAGAGATGCTTAGGACAGAAAACGAGTCTGCTTCATCTGCTATAAAACAGCTTAAAAAACTTCTTGACAGATTAGATATTCGCTACAATATTGTGATTGCCATTCCGCTCAATATACTGCTATTTTGGAACCTGCAGCAGGTACTCGATCTGGAAAAATGGAAGAAAAAACAAAAACTTCATTTCACGCAGTGGGTAAATTGTATTGCAGAAATGGAATGCCTTTATTCCTTTGCCATTCTGCGATTTAACCATCCTCTATGGGTATGGCCTGTGCTTACAGATAATCATTTTTACATAGAAGCAGAAGACCTTGGCCACCCCCTAATTCCACTAAAGAAGCGGGTCACTAACCCCATAAAAATAGAGTCTGAGGGAAAAGTACAAATCATCACAGGAAGCAATATGGCGGGCAAGAGCACTTACCTCAGAAGCATAGGAGTAAATGTAATACTTGCAATGGCAGGCGCTCCGGTTTGTGCCACACGCTTTACCTTATCGCCGGTAAAGCTTTTATCAAGTATGAGAGTAGCCGATAACCTGGAAGAAAGCACGAGTACCTTTTACGCAGAATTAAAAAAACTTAAATCCATCATTGAAAAAACAAACGGAGGAGAAAAAGTTTTTGTGCTGCTTGATGAAATCCTAAGAGGCACAAACTCCTACGATAGGCATAAAGGAAGTGTAGCGCTGGTAAAACAATTTCTAAAAGAAGATGCTGTGGCTATACTCGCTACGCACGATGTAGAGCTGGCGGCGGTAAAAGAAGAATTCCCGGATAAAATAGAAAATTTCCACTTTGATGTTGATATAAAAGAGGAAGAATTATTCTTTGATTACAAGCTAAAAGAGGGTATTTGTAAAAGCATGAATGCAAGTTTGCTTATGAAGAAGATTGGGATAGATTTGTGAATTGTGAATAAGGATTTTTGATTTGAGATTAAAAAACGACAGCCTCAGCCAGCCCGTTGCAATCAAAAATCGCAAATCAAAAATCTACGAAGCTTTCCCCCCAAGCATTGGCACAAAACTAAAATCTGAAAAAGATTCCTGTTCCTGCTCGCCTTCCTGGGTTTTTGTGATGCGCAGCATTTTTTGATTAACGCCTTCATCTACCGGTATGACCATGCAACCGCCATGCAGTAATTGATCAAATAACTTTGGCGGAACGAAGGGTGCTCCTGCTGTAATAATAATTTTATGGAATGGTGCAAAAGTGGGTAGGCCCAGAAACCCGTCGCCGTAGAAAAATTTCAGATTAGGGTATTTACTTTTTAGTATGAAATTCTTTGTTTTGTCAAACAGTGCCTTCTGTCTTTCTATGGTAAATACCTGTGCTCCCAGTTGAGCAAGAATTGTAGCCTGATACATACTTCCTGTTCCTATTTCCAGAATTTTCTCTCCTCTTTTTACACACAATAACTGCGACTGAAACGCCACGGTATAAGGTTGTGAAATCGTTTGCCCGGCAGCTATAGGGAAAGCTCTGTCTTCATAGGCTGTATTATCTAGCGCACTATCCATAAAGAAGTGGCGTGGCACTTCTATCATTGCATGCAGCACGCTCTCATCTTCTATTCCTTTCTCTCGCAGACTGTCAATAAGTTTCTTTCTCAAACCTTTGTGCCTGTATGTATCTTCAAACTTTCGCATAGTAATGCAGCCTTCTTTTTATAATAATTACTTTCCGCTTCATTAATAATTAATCACCAATAATTAATAATTAACCCCTACCCCTTATTC
>JBBKWE010000119.1:0-6887 GCA_037968795.1 Ferruginibacter sp. | reverse complement strand
GCCTGGTAAGGAGTGTACTGCGTATACCAACCCGGATTTTCAAAAACATTTCTTGCAATAACAGCCGGCACTATTGTACTGTAATACCCTTGGCCTATGTAGGTTTTAAAAACCTTATTCTTAGCAGCAATGCCATGCAATTTTTTGAGCAAAGCCAGTTCGCTCATTGGTTCTCCCACTTGTAGTTCTGTGGTTGCTCTTATGGGCGGTGGCACAGTTTCATCTATAAGTTTGTCGAGAGAATCATAGCCAATAAAATCAAGCATTTCCTGGGTTTCTGCTTCATCAGATCCTATATGTCTGCCTATAAACTCTCTTGTCTGTTCTTTGAAAATATTCATGCAATTATGTTTGAAATTGGGAGATTACTTTTTTATAAGGCTGCAAATTTACTATATACTTTCTGTTTTTATTGAGTAGATATCAACAGTTTATTAAGCAGCATACCTTTTTCCAGAATTAGGAAACAATGCCATGAGGAAAAGGTTTTGCTTAATGTGTAATTTTGCACAGCAAACAAAATCGTTTTTTATAATATTTTACATGCAATCTTCACTTCCACAAAACTGGCAGCAAAAGGCAGAGGCTAATAAAAAGCAATATGAGCGCTTCCTTAAGCGAGCAAATAAAAGCCAGGTAATAAAGGAATTGCCAGCAATACATGATAAAGCCTTTGAAAAAGTAGATTGCCTGCAGTGCGGAGCTTGCTGTAAAAACTACTCTCCTAGATTTACTGGCCCCGATATAAGAAGAATAGCAAAGCACCTAAGAGTAAAAGAAACGGAGATCATAAGCACCTACCTGCGGGCAGATGAAGACGGAGACTTTGTTTTGCGTTCAAAACCCTGTCCATTCCTGGGAGATGATAACTTCTGTGGTATATATGAGCACCGCCCCACAGATTGCCGCCGCTTTCCTTATACAGATGAAGATGTGCTGGTCAAAAAGCCGAAAATTACTTTAACGAACGCTGGTTTTTGCCCGGCAGTCTATATGGTGCTGGAGCATTTTTTGGAGAATAGTTGATTGGTTCTAATTTTTTTGCTCAAAAGCATAATGGAATTTATATGCGTAGTAAACTTTGCTAACTAATTACTAGTAACTTAAAATGTAGTTTGGTAAAGATTCTCAATTAGTTCTGGATTTCTGTGCTTTGCATCTCTAACAATAGTTTCGATGGAATCATCATACGGTATGGTCCATAAAACCAGCTTTTGGTTTTCGCCATAGACACTGATGTAGTCAATTTTATAATATGCAATAAGGTTTCCGGGGTTTTTAACTGCATGTATCTTTTTTATATTCTCTATTGGAATGCGTTCTTCGTTGTGGCTAGTCAAATTCACAATATAAAGACATTGTAAAACATCATTATATTCAACTCTTGTTTGTGTTTTTAAGTGGATTAACCCAAAAACTACGATAAGTATGACTAAAATTATCAGCGGTAAAACGGTTTCAGAAGAAAATGTAATATTATGTGACCTCCAAAAGCTCACGCTTGTGGACAAAATGCCAATTACCAATAATACTTTTATCAAAGTAAAGTTTGTAGAAACCCGGTATCTGTGAACTTCTTCTGTCATCATTATGCATTAAACTAAAAAACCTCATCATTTCTGATGAGGCTTCTGTGGGAGTTACAGGAGTCGAACCTGTGACCCTCTGCTTGTAAGGCAGATGCTCTAAACCAACTGAGCTAAACTCCCTTTCCGATTTTTCGGACGGCAAAGATAGGAGTTTAATTTACTTGACAAAATTTCTTTTGAATTTTGTTCATTATTTTTTGAACAAAATCCATTTACCTAAAAAAAACTATTTTTGCTCCTTAGTAAAAGACGATAGAACAATGACCGCAGAACCACTAGAACATATTGACATAGAAACCGAAACCATTACCGAGAATGGCTATACGATTATCGTATGGAATGATGAAGTAAATACTTTTGACTGGGTTATAGAAACGCTTGTAGATGTTTGTGGTCACAGTAGCGAGCAGGCAGAGCAGTGTGCTATGTTCATACACACTAAGGGCCAATATGCTGTGAAAAATGGCTCTTACAATGATCTAAAGCCGCAATGTGACGCTATCACAGAAAGGCACATAGGTGCTACCATAGAGGTTTTGGCTAAATAATATAATCGTTTTGTCCATTACTATTCTTACTGATGAATGTCATTTCCCCGAGGTAAATGATTCCTACGACGCTGATGGGCTTATAGCCTTAGGCGGAAAACTTACCACAGATAATATTGTAAAAGCCTACAAAGCAGGACTTTTTCCCTGGTATAGTGAAGACGAGCCAATTATGTGGTGGTGCCCCGATCCCAGATGTGTGATAGAGCCCTCTAAGGTGAGGATCAGTAAATCAATGAAAACAAACCTGCAGTCTGGCAGATTTCATTTTACCATAAACAGGTCATTTGCAGAAGTAATAACAGCTTGTGCCACCCAGCCGAGAGAGGGGCAAGACGGTACCTGGATAACTAAAGACATTATAGAAGCTTATACAAAACTCAATGAAGATGGTGTTGCTCACAGTGCAGAGTGCTGGCAAGAAGGAAAACTTGTAGGAGGTTTATATGGTTTAAAAATTGGAAATATTTTCTTTGGCGAAAGTATGTTTAGCCTCATGTCTAACGCTAGTAAGTATGCTTTTATAAAAATGATGCAACATCTTCAGCAGGTAGGCATTACACTGGTTGATTGCCAGGTAGATACAAGCCACCTACGCTCCATGGGCGCAAGACTTATTCCCCGATCAGAATTTCTCCAAAAACTTAAAGAAGAATACAACTAAGTAGGAATGCGGGATTCTGAGCTTTTTACATATAGCTTTTACCACTTATCATTTCTTTTGTAGCGATAAAATATCCATTTATCATTGAAGCCACCCATTCGCAATTATTTTGTCATAAAACTGTAACATGGCACCTATTTTTGCGTCAGACCAGAAACCGAAATTAAATTTAAGATGAAAAAATTACTACTAATTCTGTGCGGAATTGCACTTACAATAGCAGCCACCGCACAATCAATAACCGGAATAGTGAAAGACGAAGCAGGTGCAAATAGCAAAGCGGTAACTGTGAGTTTGCTTAGAGTGAAAGATTCTGTAGCGGTAAAGTTCGCCGCTACTTCTGAGCAAGGTACCTATAAATTCGAGCAGGTTCCTGCGGGAGAATATTTAATAAAAACTTCGCATGTGGGCTATACGCCTTCCCTCGTAGGTCCAGTAACGGTGAAGGCTACAGATGTAACTGTGCCTGCAATAAGCCTTACCAAAATGAGTGCAGATCTTGCCGCCGTAACTGTAGTGAGCAAGCGACCTATAGTAGAAGTGAGGGCAGACAAGATGATCGTAAATGTAGAAGGTACCGTAAATGCAATAGGTAATGACGCCTTAGAACTATTGCGTAAAAGTCCTGGAGTGATGGTAGACAAAGATGATAACGTGAGCCTGAGCGGAAAGAATGGGGTGCAAATTTTTATAGATGGTAAGCCTACGCCGCTAGGAGGCGCAGACCTTGCTAACTACCTAAAGTCCCTGCAATCAGACAATATAGATGCGCTGGAAATAATAAGCAACCCGGGTGCAAAGTATGAAGCAGCCGGTAATGCGGGAATCATTAATATAAAACTAAAGAAGAACAAAAGCTTTGGAACTAATGGTTCTGTAAGTGCAGGGTACAACATAGGCACGTATGCGAAGTATAATACCGGACTTACGCTTAATAATAGAAATGCCAAGACAAACGTGTTTGGTAACTATAACTACAGCAAAGGATTAAACTTAAATAGTTTCAATCTTTTCAGGCAGCAGGGAGATACCATTTTTGACCAGATAAATAGAATGAAAAACTATTATGGCAGCCACAACTTTAAGGCTGGAATAGATTTTTTTGTAACACCTAAAAAAACACTCGGATTTATTGTAAATGGGAATATTTCTGATAATGAAACAAATACCAGTGGTCCGATGAGTATCATCTACAAGCCCACAAATATCACTAATAGAGTACTTGTATCTGAAAGTATAAACGAAAGCGAAAGAACCAATCTGAACTTCAATGGAAACTATCGTCAGGTAGGAGAGAAGGGAAGAGAACTAAATATAGATGCTGATTATGGCTTTTATGATAATAAAGGAGATCAATATCAACCTAATATTTATTTTGACCCTACGCTCACAACCAAGCTGTACAGTAATATCTATAGAATGATATCGCCTTCTAAGATACAAATAGCAGCACTCAAAGTAGATTACGAGCAAGAAGCTTTTAAAGGGAAATTAGGTTATGGCGGTAAACTGGGATACGTAAAGACCGATAATGACTTTTCCCGCTACGATGTTGTAGGCAGCCAGGAAACGCTGGATAAAGACAGAAGCAATCGCTTTGTGTATAAAGAGAATATAAATGCCGGGTACGTAAATTACAATCGTGCTTTCCCTAAGAAAGGCTACGCGATACAGCTGGGCGTAAGAGTAGAAAACACGGTAAGCAATGGCACAAGTACGGGACTAAAGTGGAATCCGACGCAAGGAAAATATGAAAACTATGATAGTAGCTTAAAGAGAAACTATACTGATTTCTTTCCGAGTGCGGCCATTACTTTCAATAAAAATCCGATGAGCCAGATCAATATTACTTATAGCCGCAGGATAGACAGGCCGGTGTACCAGGATCTAAACCCATTTGAGTTTAAGATCAATGATTATACTTTTATGAAGGGAAATACAGCGCTACGACCGCAGTATACAAATAGTTTCGGCATTACCCATACCTATAAGTATAAGCTCAATACCACGCTAAACTATAGTCATGTGAAAGATATCTTTGCCCAAATTCCTGATACCACGGAGAAGAGTAAATCTTTCTTAACTAAGAGAAACCTGGCTACTCAGAACATAGTGAGTCTAAATGTGAGCTATCCATTCAGTTATAAGAAGTATAGTGTATTTGCTAATCTGAATACTAACTATAGCATATACAAAGCAGATTATGGCGGCGGAGATAGAGTTATAGATATAAAGGTAGCCTCTGCTGTTATATACATGCAGCATAGTTACCAATTTAAAAAGAAGACCAGGTTTGAGCTTAGTGGATTTTATTCTTCACCAAGTGTGTGGCAGGGTGTATTTAAAAGTAAATCCATGTACGGTATAGATGCAGGTGTGCAGCAAACTATAATGAAAGGTAAAGGAACATTTAAAGCAAGTTTGAGTGATATCTTTCGCACCATGCGGTGGAGTGGTACCTCAGAATTTAGTGGTCAAACCAGTACTGCAAGTGGAAGGTGGGAGAGCAGACAATTTAAGTTGAACTTCTCTTATCGCTTTGGCAGCAACAAAGTAAAAGCTGCCCGCCAGCGAAAGACCGGTGTAGATGATGAGACCATGAGAGCCAGTGGCGGCGGGGGTTCTGGCGGTATGGGAGGCGGACAGTAAATACTACTACAAATTAATTTTGCATTTAATTACAGGGCTACTTTATAAAAAGTAGCCCTATTTGTGTAGCCTTTAAATTTATTTATTATCTATTTTTGCATTAGAAAAACCAAACCAATACCATTTTACGTAATGAACAATTACATTTTTTGAAAAACATTTATTAAGCAAATCATAAACTCATTTTATATATAACAGAACCTAAAAGTTCTGAGACTTAAATTCCAATATTCAACCTTTTTCCATGAAAGTACTTTTACGTCGGGTGCTAGTGCGTGCATGTGCCGCAGCTATTTTCCTAGTAAGCAACTTAAACGGATCCTTTGCCCAGGCAAATGTTGCCACAATTTCTACTACAGGAAATGGTACGCTCACTATTCCCTCTGGAGTAACCTCCATTACAGTAGAGCTTTGGGGTGGCGGAGGAGCCGGTGGTGGTGCATCCAGTCAAAATCCTACTGCGGGAGGTGGTGGTGCAGGAGGCGCATACAGGATATTTACCATTGCAGTCATACCCCTTAATACCTACAATTATTTCGTAGGTGCAGGTGGTACTGGTGTATCCGCAGGTAATGGAAACGCAGGCCTAGCATCATGGTTTAATAGTAATTCTGCTGCCAATCGTGCATCGGGAGGCGCAGGCGGATCTGCTTCGACGCTTACTCTTACTCCAGGAGTTGGAGGTCAAAATACATTACAAACAGACTTTACGTATAGGGGTGGAAGTGGTGCAAATGCTGTCTCAGCAAGTTATGGTGGCGGAGGTGGTGGAAGTGCAGGTTCTGGCGGTATAGGAGGAACAAGTACAAGTGCTACTAGTGGTACGGCTGGAGTCGGAACTCTCCCTGGTAGTGCTGGTGCCAACGGACAAACTTTAAATGGTAATGGGTTTGTCGCAGCTGGATGGGGGGCAGGAGGCGGGGGCGCAAGACGTACCAGTGGCAGCAGGATAGGAGGAGATGGTTCTAATGGCAAAATAGTCATAACCTTTAGAAATATTACGGGCACAATACCCGTAGGAACAACTGGAATTCTCGCCGCAAATAATCCTTACTACAGTAACTTGCAAAGTGCCTTAGATTTTCTAGATCTCACTTCTGTTGTTGGACCTACAACAATGGAACTACAAGATGCATCAAACACGTTAGCTGGTAGTTTAACGATTGATAATATACCAGGGTCTTCATTTACGAATACGGTTACCATAAGACCAAAAGCAGGTCTGGCTTCTACAATATCTGCTAATCTTAATGCAACAGCACTTTTTTTTAGAACTGAAGCTTCCAATTTTATTTTTGATGGCATAAATACAGGCGGGGCAAGTCTTACCATAACCAATACCAGTAACGGTTTCTCGGGAGCAAATACCATTGCATTTACTGACGGCTCCAGAAATAATACTTTTAGAAATTGTAATATTTACGGATCTTCTACCGG
>JBBKWE010000118.1:0-19707 GCA_037968795.1 Ferruginibacter sp. | reverse complement strand
TGCTGATCTATAATTTGTGGAACGACTCTATTCGTCCAGGTATTTGCGCCGGCATCATATTGCTGAATACTTCTGCAGGCGTTTTGATACAATGCCGGACCGGCAGTCCCTCCTTGCATAACGGCATACAAAACATTGTTATCAGAAGGAGAAGGTGCCAGCCTTATCCGTGCCCATTCGTTTGAAGGCGAGGCAGGCACGCCGCCGCCATTAGGTGGCGTAATGTTTGTCCACGTGTTGTTGTTACCAGCGTTTGGTCCTGCTGGTGACTTATAAATACCTCCATTGTCAAAAATTCCCAAAGACACATAAATGTCTCCATCTTTTGATATCTTAATGTCGCAACCTCGGTTGCTAGATGAGGCAAAGGTTGTATTAGAGGATAAAACCTGGGTCCAGGAAACGCCACCATCAGCACTGCGCATGATGCCCCTTTCATTTGTAAAATTACCACGTACAGAAGCATATAGTTTTCCGTTTTTGTCAAACGCCAGTTCCTGTACAAAAAGAAAGTTGGCAGTACTGGTCAGCCTTGTCCAGGAATTTCCGCCATCGATACTTTTAAAAATGCCTAATCCTTGTTGCGCACCTCCATTAAAATATCCCTCACCTGTACCTGCATACATAGTGTTGGGTGTTACAGGATCTTGAACCATTGAGTTCACTGCTATATTATCTAAGAAGTCATCCGCCTTTACCCATACAGGATTAGCAGCTGTTATATCATCAGTATGCCAGATACCTCCGCCTACACCACCTACCCAAACTTTTCTATTGGTAGGGTCATTTTTGTCTACAACAACTGCTCGTATACGACCGCCTATATTATTGGGACCACGCTCTTGCCAGGCTATGCCCGGCACTGCACGATTTGCTCCCTGAGCTGCAAATAGTTCGTTCTGACGCTCCATAGCCAGTAAAAGTCGCTCCCGTGGCAGGGTTCCGGTGCTTAAATCTTTTGTGCGGTCAAAATCCTGCTGAAAAGCTTCATCTATTCCCTGTTTTTCGGATTGATGAATGTTTTTTGTTGAGTTGCAGGCTCCTATAATGAACACGCTTATAAATACGGCTGCTAATAGTAAAAGTCTTGATTTCATGTGATTTCTTATTTGATAGTAATGGTTAATTGATCCTGTAATTTTGATTTATAAAACCCTTTAAAAATATTCCTTGGCGGTTTTGCGCTTTTGCCAGAGTCACTCTGTAGTACTGTGCTTTACTTCTAAGCAATTTTCGCTAACTCTCTAAGTAGTAAAGTTCAAAAATGCTTGCCGCTTTACAACTCACTATTTATAGTGATTTTAGTGGGGTCAACCGATATGAGTAAACCTAACCTTTATTTTTTGTAAAAATATCTTTCAAAGATTATAAAATGATAACTGGAGAAATTAGCCATTCAAACTACCCGGCAGCGCTATAAGATGATAGTATTTAAATATCTTTATCTATAATGATATATATGGTCTTAGGGCAAACACTTCGGTTTATTTATTATTTCTTTTTACTCTTTATCGCATTCCTGTTTTATGACTCCGCATCTGCTCAAAGCAATTTTCAATACACAGTTTATACTCAAAGCGATGGGCTTGCCAGTGGAAATATCATGCAAATTGAAAAAGACAGTACCGGTTTTATATGGTTGCTGTCCGAAATGGGTGTAACAAGATTTGATGGGTACAATTTTAAAACTTTTAAGCACAACCCCGATGATACAACCAGCATTTCTTCGCCGGGGATATTGGAAATGAAAGTACACAAAAGCGGAAAGATCTGTTTCAGAACTGCGAATGGTATCTCCAGTTACAATGCTTCTACGGGCACATTTAAGACTTTACTGCGGGTAGTAAAATTTGATGAAATAAGAGAGTTTTTTTGCAACGATGAGGGGTTTTGGATTACCACTAAATATGAATTAATATATATTAATCCAGGCACAGATGCTGTAAGCAGCTACGCATTCCCGGTAAATATAGCGCCAGTGGGAATCAGCAATAAAATAGACCCGGTACATTCTTTTTGGTTCAACAAAAAAGATTCAATCATCAATTTTAATACAGTAACAAAAAAAATGTCTTATGCACCCGTTCAATACCTGGGAGCGCACAACGATAGTAGGTTGCTGGCATTCCCTATTTATTACACAGATAGTGCTGGAGCGATTTATTGCTGCAGAAATGATGGTATTTTCAAGTTCAACACGCAAAAACAATTGTTTGAACAGAGGGTAAAAAGCATACTTCCTTACAAAAATGAAAACCGGTATAACGGCAATTCCCTCTCTGGCCCCTACTTTTTTTCAAAGCTTTTCTACAATACTTTTTCTGTGATAAATGTCATTAGCGGGAAAGAAAAAGTGATTACCCTTAAGAGCATAAGGCTAGCCCCTGATGCTAAAACCCCTATCGCTATTAATGATATTTACAGAGCTGCTGATGGTTCTTTTTGGGTTGCAACTGCATCTGACGGGGTATTTCACTACTCCTCCGACCTGGTTTTCATGGAACAATTACTGCATGATGATAAGCTAGCCAACAGTTTGCCGGGAAACAAAGTTTCTAAGATGCTCATTGATGGTAATATTTTGTGGATGTCTTTGCCCGGCACCGGCCTGGTAAAATACGAGCAGTTCCAGTCTGCAATTCAAAGTTACCAGCCTCCCAAGGGGAAAAATACATCTCTGCGTTTTGAGAGTTACAAGAATGTAAGAACTATTTGCGAAATCGGGGAGAACAAAGTTCTCATTGGCACGTTTGATGAGACATATGAGTTCAATAAATTAACCAAAGAATTAAAAACTTTTGTATCACCTGCTGATGTCAATGGCATCCTCCGGCAAATAGGCGCCAGCTCTATTATTACAGATGCAAGTAAAAATATTTGGATATCAGATTGGTACTACCAGGGAATCTTTGTTATTAATAGGGCCAATAACAAAATGATCAATATCGGGCTGGAAGAATACCCGGAGATCAATAACAGCCAAAGAATACGCTGTATGTTTTTAGATTCCCGGGGCTATATATGGATAGGAACGGACAGAAATTTTCTTTATAGAATTAACAGCAAATCAATTGATTTTGACAATAATGAAAATAATCGGCTAGAAGCGATAGAAGGATCCATCTCCAAAACAGATAGCCTGATCTTCAACAGCACATTCGCATTTATAGAAAATAAAAAACGTGAAATACTGGTAGGCACATTAAATGGCTTATACAAATACAGTTATGTAAGCGGCTCATTCAAGCGGTATATACATCTACTAGGAAATGCCTCAAGCCTTAGCGATAATGAGATTCGTTCATTTTGTATAGATGACAATGGAGTTACGTGGATAGGAACTAACAGTGGGGGACTAAACCGCTTTGATGAGGAAACTGGAAAGTTCAGATCATTTACCACTAAAAATGGTTTACCAGATAATTCTGTGTACAGCATACTGAAAGATAAAAAGGGTAATTTATGGCTGGGAACCAATAATGGCATTTGCAGATTTAATATAGCGAATGAAAGCTGCAAAAACTACACGCTTAAAGATGGTATTCAGAATGCCGAATTTAATACCAATGCTGCCTGTAGATTTACTTCCGGTGAGTTAGCATTCGGAGGAGTAAACGGGTTTAATGTTTTTTACCCGGATTCCCTGGATACATATTCGGAGGCTCATGAAATTGTCATTACACAATTTAGTGTTGGGGAAAAAGAAATGCCCATACAAGAAACCTATAATTTGAATTACGATGAAAATAACTTTTCCTTTCAGTTTGCCTTATTGAATTTTTTTCGCAACGATGAAAACATGTATGCCTACAAACTGGAAGGGTTAGACAAAAACTGGACTTACAGCAAAGAAAGGCGTTTTACTAACTATGCTAACCTTGCTCCCGGCGCCTATACTTTCAGAGTGAAGGCTGCAGACCATTTTGGCGAATGGAGCGAGGAAAAGACCGTAGTCATCATTATCAAAAAGCCGTGGTATGCCACATGGATATTCCGGATAATTGCTGCCCTGCTATTGCTTTCGATGATCTTTGCCATCTTCCGAAACCGGTTAAAAAATAAAATGAAAATGCTGGAGGTGCGTAACCGGATTGCCAGCGATTTACATGATGAGATTGGCTCTACGCTTAGCAGTATTTCTCTGTATAGTGAGGTGGCCCGTAAGATCGTAAAACAAAAGGCACCTGAAGCAAATAGCATGATGACGCATATAAGCGAAAGCACTTCCAATATGATGGAAGCCCTTAGCGATATTGTATGGGCTATAAATACAAGAAATGATACATTTAATAATGTGGTAAACCGGATGCGTGCTTTTGCCGTTGATATCCTGGAAGCAAAAGGATGCAACCTTCAGTTTATTGCAGGAGAAGATGTTCAGGATTTGCAATTAGGTATGGAGAAACGTAAAAACTTTTACCTGATATTTAAAGAAGCTATTAATAATGTGGCAAAATATGCTGAAGCAAAAAACGTAATTGTACAGCTTTCTATCAAAAATAAAACTTTACGGATGAAGATCACAGATGATGGGAAAGGTTTTGATACAGGTAGCGAAACACAAGGAAATGGTTTAATCAATATGCAAAAACGTACGCTAGAGCTGAAGGGAAAACTACACTTAAACTCTAATATTCAAGATGGCACCGTTGTTGAACTGCATTTCGGGGTATAAAATCACTATAATCAGTGAGTAAACCTCAGATTAATATCAAAGAACTTTACATGATGGTAATTAAAGTGGCGGTTTTTGATGACAATAAGCCCCGGAGAAACGGATTGCAGCTTTTGATTGATTCATGTGAGGGCATGAAGTGTACTGCTGTATATCCGGATTGCCGTAATGTTGTTGATCATCTTTCTGATAACCGTCCCCATGTTGTATTAATGGATATAGATATGCCCAATGTAAATGGTATAGAAGGTGTGATACTTATAAAGAAATATCACCCCGATATTAAGATACTGATGCAAACTGTTTTTGAAGAAGATTCAAAAATTTTTGCCTCTATCTGTGCCGGTGCAGACGGGTATATTTTAAAAAAGACAACCCCGGAAAAAATAATTGAAAGCATAAGGGAGGTGATGGCGGGCGGCGCTCCTATGACCCCCAATGTAGCCAGCCAGGTTTTGAGTTTGTTTAAAAAGCAAAACAAAATACCGCCTGCTGAGCAATTTGATCTGAGTGAAAGAGAATTAGAAATTCTTTCTTTCCTCGTACAAGGATTGAGTTATAAAATGATAGCTGAGAAATGCTTTATTTCTTATAACACCGTCAATAGCCACGTGAAAAATATTTACAAAAAACTGCAGGTAAATTCTGTGGCTGAGGCCGTTTCAAAAGCGATAAAGGAGCAGATTGTTTTATGATGGAGTGGAAGAGGTGAGAAGGGGGAAAATGGAGGGGTCTGCATTATTGCGTTCGAAAGGAATTTTTGTCCACAAGAATAAATTGCGAATAATAAAATTGATGTTATGAACTTTGGAGTTGTCATCATATAGTCGCTAACCTCAGTATTAGTGTAATAAGACGTCATTATCCAAAAATAATTACGATGGATAATGAAATATTTGACGTTGTCCTCTTTATATTGTGGTCAGTCAATATTTTTTTACAGATATAAATATACAACCCTTTCCTCCAGATCCCACAAAAAAACCCACCTCCAAAATCATTGTTTCAAACAATTCCAAAGGTGGGTCACCATGGTTCGTGTCTCACAAACCATACAACTTTATCTTAAAAGTACTTACTCCGCTTATCCTTCACATCTGCCTGGTTTCTTAGGCTTTCAAACCATGCGTTGGTTTTGGTACGAAGGGCGGTAAGTTTTGTTTCTGTTTTTTGGGCAGCTGCTTCTGGCGTGATAGCAAGTGCTGCAATTCCGTCTACTTTAATAACATATACTCCGGTATTACCTTCTATTACCGGCGATACTTTCTTAGTATACTCCGGGTTAAAGGCTGCTCCCTGCACCTTAGGCTCTATGCCTATACCGGTTACAAATTGTGATTCCCAGGTTATGGTGCTGTCTGCACCTACGGTAGCTACCTGCTTGCCATATTTTGTAGCGGCATCCTGTAGGCTAGTTACGGTGCCTAGCTTTGTTTTTATCATCTCCGCTTTCTTCTTATTGCGGATGAGTACTTCTGCACCGGCACGGGCGGTGGCGGCGTCTTGCACACCTTCTTCATTTATTTTATCAACTGTAGCTACTACAAACTGGTCGCCTATATTAAACGGCTCACTCACGGCACCCAGGTCTGCTTTAAAAGCCCACTGCACCAGCTGGCGGGCATCAGACAGTTGGCCTACGGTGTAGTCATTTTCTTTTACCATGGTAGGCTCTCTTGTAAGACCAAGGCCTGTAGTAGCAGCGTATTTTTGCAAGGCGGTAGCATCTTCCTGCGAGCTGGCTTTTGTAGCCGCCATACTAGCGGTAGAGATTGTCTGCTCAGAAGGTATAATCTGTCTGCCTATAAATGCAATCTTATACGCCGGTCCAAAGTTGCTCTGCGATGTTACGTCTATTACATGGTAGCCAAACTGGGTTTGCACCACTCCCTTGCTTCCTACAGGCTTGCTAAATGTAAACTCGTTAAACTCAGGTACCATCTGGCCATAGCCAAAAGTTCCCAGGTCGCCGCCTTGGGCAGCACTTCCATCAGAAGAATATTTTTGCGCCAGGGCAGCAAAATCTGCACCACCATTTACAGCTGTAAGGATACTATCTGCCAGGGCTTTTGCAGTAGCATCGTCTCTTATCTGCGCACCGCTTTGCTGGTCTTGCAGTGGTATAAGTATATGACGGGCTTTCACGCTATCAGGTAGGGATTTAGTACCTACCACTTTTGCCACTACAAAATTTCCTTGTTCTACAAATGGACCTGCTACAGTTCCCTGCGGTAATTTTACAATGCTATCTGTAAAAGAACTTGGTATGCGGCTCTTTGGCAAAAATTCATTTGTAAAATCTATCGTGCTACCCGTGCGGGCTACAAAAGCAGCTGCAGAAGTTGTATCACTAGAAAAGTCAGATTTTATTTGCATAATCTGCTCTCTCGCAGCAGCACTATCTGCTGCGGTAGGCAACTGGCTAAAAGTGATGTAGGAAATATTTCTTCCCGCTTCTTGCTTAAAAAGTTTTTTGTGTTTAGTAACGTATTCATTAATATCATCGTCAGATACTTTAATAGTACTGTCGCTTATATCAGAATAAGGAATTGCTACATAAGATATAGTAGCAAATTGGCTACCCAGTTTATTATCCTTTTCTTTCATCCATGTAGGATAATAGGCACTTGCACTTATAAGCCCACTATATTTTTGCGCTGCGCTGCTTAGTTTTAGAGGGTCTATAACCTGCTTAGCCACCTGGTCTCTCTGCTCGCCTTTCAATTTTTTTATATTAGTAAGGGCTTCCTGCGCCTTAGCCACATCTAGCTGGCCAGTGGTAGCATCTCGCATTCCTTGCTCTTGCAAGAACGGATTGCTAGGGTCGTTGCTCAGTAGGAGGGCAGAAAGTTCTTTAGCTGTAAGGTCTATTCCCAGCTTGTCTGCTTCTTTGTAAAAAACTTTTTCGGCTACCATCTGATCCCAGGTTTGTTGTCTTACCTGGTTTGTCTCTGCGGTAGTAAGCGCACGCTGCTGGCGCTGGGCCTGCATATTTTCTGCCTGCTGCACTCTATCGTTATATTCGCCTATTTCTATATTTTCTCCATCTACTTTTCCTATGCTACTGGTAGTAGAATTGGCGGCATTATCACTGCCACTACGAGAGTCCATAAGGATAAAACCAATAAGACTAAGAGAGATCGCTACAATAAGAATAGCCCCTCCTTTTTCTCTGATGCTTTGTATTACTTGCATTTACTTTTCTATTAATTTTTGGACGGCAAAAATAGGGGAAAAATTGTTATAAAATTTTCGGGGGAAGGACGCTGTTGGGTATTAGGGATTTATGGGCTTGGTTAGCGTCGTTCGTGCTTCTTATTTGGCACCAACCATAATGACAAAGCTAGATTTTTGTTTTGAGGATACATATATATATGTATAGGATTTTGGCAGCTAGCTTGCACTGAGCTGTGTTAAAGTGGTCTAGAAGTTTATCGTGTCCCGTATAGTTGTCGGCATGGCGAAGGGCTATATCTTTTTTAAAAGAAAAAAAATAATATAGCCTATACTGAGTTTATTGAAGTGCTTTTATCCTTGTCCAAATCCCTTATTTATATTTTTTTCTGAGTTGGGATTTACTGGTTCTGGAATATGTTTTTGTCATTTACCCTTTCTTATGCTGGTAACCGTGCAAATAGCCGACAGCGACTGTACAGGATAAATATTCTCATTTCTTAAAAAGTTCTATTACCTATTTCAGTATTTTTTTCCTAATACAAATTTACCAAACCCCTAATATCTACAGCACTTTTCGCCGTTACTAACACGCTATGTGTATAGGGACAAAAAACCTGTGTATAATCTACTTCCCTGGCTTGCCGGGCGGTGCGTAGTTTCTTCATAAAAACAGGCAATCACCCTTACTACAATTCTTAGTGGTAGTAACAACCAAGTTATAAGGTTTATTCCCACAGACAAAATAGCAGCGGCAGTAAAAAACTTTTCCGCAGGGGAGGTTATACACAGGTTTGCGTGGAACGTAGAACAATAAGAGCATAGTTGTACTATAAATGTAACGAGCTGTGAAAAGTACTTGTGGATAACAGGTAAATTTGCTGTGGACAAACTAAATATTTTACATTTACAATAGTGGCATAGATTTTTGTTTCCACATATCCACAGCCCTAATAGTAATAAGGGATTAAATAAATAAATAGTATTAATACATATTATGGTAGATATACACAATGAAACGAAGGAAAAAATTGTAGCGGAAAAAGGCTTCCTGGATTTGGAGCTGGACCCCACGCTCGATCTGTTTGCAGAAATAGAAAGATTAAAAAAAGAAAAGAACGCCATCATACTGGCGCACTATTATCAGGAGCCCGATATACAAGACGTGGCAGACTACATAGGCGATAGCCTCGGTCTAAGCCAGAAGGCAGAAAGCACCGATGCAGATATTATTGTTTTTGCCGGTGTGCATTTTATGGCAGAGACTGCGAAGATTTTGAATCCGCACAAAAAAGTTTTGCTGCCCGATCTTAATGCAGGTTGCTCGCTTAGCGACAGTGCACCTCCGCCACTCTTTAAAGCATTTAAGGACAAGCACCCAGATCATATTGTGATCACCTACATAAACTGCAGTGCTGGCATTAAGGCGCTTAGTGATATTATATGCACCAGTAGCAATGCTCAGCAGATTGTGGAAACCTTGCCACCCGATCAGAAAATTATTTTTGCACCAGATAAAAACCTTGGAGCTTACATCAATAAAAAAACGGGACGCAATATGGTGCTGTGGAATGGCGCTTGTATGGTGCATGAGATTTTTAGCCTGGAAAAAATTACTAAACTAAAAATTCGCCACCCGGAAGCAAAACTCATAGCACACCCAGAGTGTGAGGAGCCCGTGCTCCGAATAGCAGACTTTATAGGCAGTACTACCGGGCTGCTCAATTTCAGCGAGCGAGACTCTTCTAATTCTTTTATCGTAGCTACAGAAAGCGGCATTCTGCACCAGATGCAGAAGAACTCCCCACACAAGACGTTTATACCTGCTCCGCCTACCAACACCTGCGCCTGCAACGATTGTCCTTACATGAAGCTTAATACGCTGGAGAAGCTCTATCTATGCATGGAGTATGAGACCCCGGAAATAACGATGGCCGAGGATTTAAGACTGGCAGCTAAGAAGCCAATAGAGCGAATGTTGCAGATAAGTAAGGAATTAGGGCTTTAATGTGAAAATGTGTCGTGTGTTAATAATTAATAATTTTCTACCTTTCAATTTTTAATAGCGGCATTTTTTTAAATATTTGCCGCTATGTTTGTCATAAATAAAAAATACTATGTCTATACCTACGGTGGATCTCGCAGATTTTCTGAGCGGTGATGCGGAGAAGAAGAATAATTTTGTACAAGATTTAGGAAAAGCTTACGAAACAGTGGGATTCGTTGGCGTAAAAAACCATGGCTTGTCAGATGAGTTGATAGAGTCCTTATACGATAATGTACAGCAGTTTTTTTCACTTCCTCTTTCTCAAAAAAAACATTATGAAGACAAGCAACTGGCTGGGCAAAGGGGGTATACGAGTTTTGGAACAGAGCATGCTAAAGGTAGTGATGCGCCAGATTTAAAAGAATTTTATCAGTATGGACAAGTGCCTCGCGATAATTACAAGGAAGAAGAATACCCGCCCAATATTGCAGTAGATGAGGTAGAAGGATTCAATGATACTTTTGAAAAGGCTTATCGTACTTTTGAAAAAAGCGGCACGTCTATTCTACAGGCGATTTCCCTTTACCTGGGATTAGAAGAGCATTATTTTGATAATTTTGTGCATAATGGAAATTCTATTTTAAGAGCCATTCATTACCCACCCATTACAGAAGAGCCCAAAAGTGCCATACGAGCGGAGCAGCATGAGGATATAAATCTTATTACGCTTTTGATAGGCGCTAGTGCAGATGGTTTAGAGATACAAACCAAGCAAGGCGACTGGGTAGCGGTTACCTCATTGCCGGAACAGATTGTCGTAAATGTGGGAGATATGTTGCAAAGATTTACGAACAACAAACTCCGAAGTACCACTCATAGAGTTGTAAATCCAAAAAGAGAGTTTTGGCATACTAGCCGTTTTTCCATACCATTTTTTTTACATCCTAAAAGTAGTATGAGTCTAGAATGTCTTGATAGCTGTGTAGATGTAGATCACCCAAAAGCGTATGAGGATGCTACTGCGGGAGAGTATCTTGATGAGCGACTAAGGGAGATTGGATTAAAAAAATAGATTTAATATTTTTATTCTCCCATATAAAAAAGCCAATGAAAAATTCATCGGCTTTTTTAGTCATTAGTATTTTTTTCTATTTAGAAAGCTGGCCACGAAGTGCGCCTCCCGGATACATGCTATTATGTACATTTACATAATACGCTTCCGGATTTTTTCTGATTCTTTTTATAGTTTCCTTATCTAATAATATAGTGCCGCTACTCATACCATTAGTAGGAGCACTAAGCGTTACGGTAACAGGACCAGCAGATCCTGCCGGGGCAAAATGAATATGTGCTGCTGAAGCAGGTTCTATATCGCTAACTACAATCATGTAGTCTAAAGTACCTTGTCCCTGGTTTAGTACTAGTTGTACAGAACCAGATCCATCAGGATCTCCTGGGGTTACTTCTGCTGCACCTGTAAGGTCAGCTTGCAACATAACTCCACCATTTTTTATTGCTGTGGTGATGTTTGTTTTACTAAACTCATTAACTGTTGTAAATGCTGCCAATACAAATAATGTACTAAAGGCAAATAAAATCTTTTTCATAATTTTATATATTTTGATGATTAAAAAATTGTTAATAGTTGTAAACTACAAGGATATATACGGTAAAACTGTTAAGAAAGTTCTAATTTATTAGAATTAAGTTCTAAGTTTATCATATTTCCCATGTTTCTATTGTTATTAAAAGCTTTAATTGGTTCTATTCAGACATATACCTTTTTTAAAATCTGTTTTTCTCTACAGCATTACTGCATTTGGGGGCCCGCAGGGGCACCTTGGTATGATGCTCAAAACCTTTGTGCAAAAACGTCGGGATATTACAGAGGAGGAACTGGTAGAATATAATTCTTTTTGTCGTCTGCTGCCTGGTGCGAGTAGCACACAAATGCTTACCCTTATTGGGTATAAAAGAGGTGGTGTAATCCTCGCTACAATCACACTTATTATCTGGATATTGCCGGCGTCTATTCTTATGGGCGCCTTTAGTTTTTTGCTTACTTCAGAGTCTGTAGGTTTTGTACAAGCGGGTATTTTTAAATATATAGAGGCTATGGCTATAGGTTTTTTACTCTATGCCGCTATAAAGTATTTTCGAATATCTGTAAATAATACAATCACTTATATCATTATGCTTATAAGCATGGTGGCTACTTTTATATTCTTTCGTACTCCCTGGGTTTTTCCTGCACTTATCATTATGGGTAGTATAGCTACAAACTTTAGTGACACAAGAATACCAGATAGAGAGAAGGCAAATCGGCGTCCTGTAAAATGGGTAAATATTTGGGCTTTTGCTATTCTTTTTATTATTGCAGGTGTACTCAGTGAAACTGCTAGAAAGCAGGACTGGCCGCATAGAAAAGCCTATAATCTATTCGAGAATTTTTATCGTTTTGGAAGTATTGTTTTTGGTGGTGGTGATGTTCTTTTGCCCCTTATGCTCGATCAATATGTGGCCCGACCAAATGTAGAAAATCAAATCGAAAATAATCCCAATGCCATAAAGATGGAACGCTCAGACATGCTTACCGGCTTTGGTATGGTGCGGGCTATTCCTGGTCCAGTATTTTCTGTGTGCAGTTTTGCGGGTGGTATTGCCTTAAAAGATAGTGGTAAAGAGATGCAATTGTTGGGTTGCATAATAGGTACGGTAGCTATATTTTTACCTAGTGCTTTATTGGTCTTATTCTTTTTTCCGGTTTGGCAATATTTAAAAAAGTACGTCGTCGTATACAGGTCGTTGGAAGGTATCAATGCTGTAGTTGTAGGGCTCATGTGGGCAGCACTTTTGTATTTATTTAAAAGTATCCCTATTCAGCAATTTTCTACGGAAAGTGTGGTCAGTATTTTGGTTATTTTAGGTACCTATCTTCTGCTACGGTATAGCAAATTGCCTGCACCAGTAATTGTAGTAGTTTGTCTTGTATTAGGCTGGTTTTTGTAAGTACCTATTTTTTGTAGTAATTATTCTCTTCTATATAATTTTTTACTGTTTCGGGTAGCAGAAAATGTATATTTTTTGACTCTTGAATGAGTTTGCGAATTCTTGTAGAGCTGATTTCCAATAATGGTGCATCCAACACTTTTGCCTTCTGTGAAGCTTCCGTTATTTCAAATCCTGGTCTATTGTAAATTAAAATTTGATACTGGCTCAGTAGCGCTTCAGAGTTTTTCCATTTTGATATATTGGTGAAGCTATCACCGCCCATAATCACTGTAAATGTATGCTGCGGATACTTTTGCGATAAATAGGTAAGGGTATCGATAGTGTAGGAGGGGCGTGGCATAGAAAATTCTACATTACTCACTCTCATTTTTGGTTCCTTATCTATGGCAAGTGTTATTAGGTGTAGCCTGTCATGTTCGTTTAATAAACTGGAAGATTTCTTCAAAGGGTTTTGCGGGGAAATTATAAACCAGACTTCATCTGTATTTGTTTCATTAAGTACATGAGCCGCTATTATAAGATGCCCGTGATGGATGGGATTAAAAGAACCAAAGTACAAACCTATATTCATATTATTATTAAATATAATATATTAACAATCTTCTACAAGTATATTTTTCGCTTCATCTAGTCTCAGGCTTAGTTTATATCCAGATACGCTTATTGTAATTGGATCTCTGAATGGTGCTATTTTTTCGATGCAAATAATTTCCCCTGGTACACAACCCATTTCCATAAGTTTGAGATAAATATCATCATTCTCAAATGAGCGTATAACTACACGCTGTCCTATTTTTACCTCAGATAATTTTTGATATTCTTTCTCCATTTAGTTGTAGATCTCTTTAAGTGGTAAAAATAAAACATTCTGTAGGCTTACATTTGCGATATCAGCAATATACAGGATATGTCCGTTTCGTTTCATTATTTGTTTCCGGTAAAGATTAAGGCTATAAAGAAGCTAAAGGTTTTTATAAATAAACTTATGATTATAGAAGATGCTTCTTATTCGTCTTTGGCCTACATTTTTTGTTCTGATGAATACATCACGGAAATTAATACAAATTTCCTGAAGCATGACTATACTACAGATATTATCACTTTCAATATGGGAGACAAGAATGCTATTGAAGGAGAAATTTACATATCTGTTGAAACCGTTAGGGAGAATGCATCACTATTTAATACAGGCTTTTCTGAAGAATTACATAGGGTTATTTTTCATGGTGCCCTACATCTTTGTGGGTACAAGGATAAATCTAAGAAAGATGCTGTGCTCATGAGGCAGATGGAAGACAAGTATCTCGATTTGTATTTTAAGAATAAGTGATACAGGTCCATGTTTTCTGGTCAACAGCATCTCACTAACTTTTCCCTATTTTGGTTAGTCATATTTTGAATAGCGGCTAGTATGTTTGGAGCTTAAACATATTTGGTGGCATTCTATCTTTTTCCTCTATGAGGTAATAAAACACATAGCATGGGAGAGTTTTTATTTAATAGGTAGCAATACTCTTTTGTTGCGCAATCAAATTGTTTCACGTGAAACAGTTAGATGCATATGTAGTAAGTATGTTTATTCTAGTAGTTCAGCAAGTATTTCTCATTTAGCATGGTTTGTATACTCCCGTATAATATTCCACCTTCTAGAAATATTTGTTCCACGTGGAACATTTTTTAATGCTATAAGTTTTTGTGATGCAAATTTCTAATTTCAATTCTTCCTTAGAGGGAAGTTACGTAGGGTAATCTTGCAATGTGATTTTTGTTCCACGTGGAACAAAGCATTAGTGAGGTCCTTATATTTCGCCCAACTGTGTTTTTATGTCCTATATAGATATTACCCTGCTCTTATCATTTTTTGTCTTTAGTTGTAAACAGGCTTCAATTGGAAGTATATATTACAGATCGTCTAGACATGCAAACCGTTTTAAGTTCTAACTTGTACTGTAAACATGATTCAAACTACTGTACGAGTGGCTACCTATTCCTCTATAAGTTGAGAAGGCTTTTATGATTTTGCTCAAAAAGGCTATTTATTCGGTATTTAGCATTGTTTCACGTGGAACAATACGATGCAAATGGATAATATTTACTCATTTATACATAAGATTAGGGTTAAGGAATGAAGCGTACCCTTAACTAACAAACCCTAACTTTGCAACCTATGTTTCAGGAGTATGATATAATTGTAGTAGGCGCCGGTCATGCTGGCTGTGAGGCCGCAGCAGCTGCAGCCAATATGGGTAGTAGTGTTTTATTGGTGACAATGAATATGCAGAACATTGCCCAAATGAGTTGCAATCCCGCTATGGGAGGAATCGCTAAAGGACAAATTGTGCGGGAAATAGATGCAATGGGTGGTTATAGTGGTATAGTGAGTGATGAGAGTATGATACAATTCAGGATGCTTAATCGGAGCAAAGGTCCTGCAATGTGGAGCCCAAGGGTGCAAAGTGACAGAATGTTATTTTCTGCCACTTGGCGAAAAATGCTGGAACAAACTAAGAACCTGGACTTCTACCAAGATATGGTGAAAGAGCTTATCGTAGAAGATGGACAAGCAGTGGGAGTGGTTACAGGTCTGGGAAATAGAATAAGAGCAAAAGCGGTGGTGCTTACCAACGGAACTTTTCTCAATGGAGTAATTCATATTGGTGAGAAAAATTTTGGAGGAGGACGGGTAGGAGAAAAAGCTGCAACAGGAATAACAGAGCAGTTAGTAGAGTTGGGTTTCATAAGTGATAGACTTAAAACAGGAACACCTCCGCGACTAGATGGTCGTAGCCTCGATTATTCAAAAATGGAAATGCAACAGGGCGATGATACGATTGTAGGTTTTAGTTACTTGCAAAAGCCAAAGCTTGCTGTGGAAGATCAGCGTTGTTGTTATATTACTTATACTAACACGGAAGTACACGATGTACTTAGGACAGGTTTCGATAAAAGTCCGATGTACCAGGGGAGGATAGAAGGAAGCGGACCGCGATATTGCCCAAGCATCGAAGATAAAATAAGTCGGTTTGCAGATAGAGACCGCCACCAGCTATTTGTAGAGCCGGAAGGTTTTGATACGGTTGAGATTTATGTAAATGGGTTTTCAACCTCTTTGTCAGAAGAAATTCAACTTCATGCTTTGAAAAAAGTACCTGGTTTTGAGAATTGTAAAATGTTCCGTCCCGGTTACGCAATTGAGTATGATTATTTCCCACCTACCCAGCTGAAGGCAAGCTTACAAACTAAGCTTATAAATAACCTTTTCTTTGCCGGACAGATAAACGGAACAACCGGTTATGAAGAGGCAGCTTGTCAGGGACTTATGGCGGGTATTAATGCTCATTTAGCTGTAAAAAACTTACAAGCGTTAGTTTTAAGCCGTAGTGAGGCTTATATTGGTGTATTAATAGATGACCTTATTAATAAAGGTACAGATGAGCCTTACCGTATGTTTACCAGCAGGGCAGAGTATCGTACTTTGCTTAGACAAGATAATGCGGATATAAGACTTACAGAGAAGAGTTATGAATTAGGACTTGCTACGGAGAAACGCATGCAGCAGCTAAGAGAAAAGCAAAAAGCAATACAAGAGCTCACTGCAGAATTTGACAAGGTATCATTGGCCCCAGATGAGGTAAATGATTACTTAGAAAGCATATCTTCTACACCTATTACAGAGAAGCAAAAACTTTCAAAAATACTATCTCGCCCGGGAACGTCCTTGTTGGACATGGTGCAAAAAATACCAGTCCTTTCATCTTTAGGGAAAAATAGGAATTTGTATGTATTGGAGCAAGTGGAAATAGAGGTGAAGTATCATACTTACATTCAGAAAGAAATAGAGCTGGCAGAAAAGATGCAAACGCTGGAGCACCTTACAATACCAGAAGGTTTTGTATACAATAAAGTAAATGCACTAAGCAACGAAGCAAGACAAAAGTTTAATACTATTCAGCCTCGCACACTCGGGCAAGCAAGTAGAATATCTGGCGTGAATCCTACGGATGTGCAGATTTTGATGGTGCATATGGGAAGATAAACATATTGTATATTTTAATAATGTGTATTAATGACTTTTAATTTAGCAACAAGTAATAAGGAAGAACTATTTACCGAGGTTTGTAACTCCCTTGAGGATTTGGGTTTTAATATAGAGGCCATAGATAAGAACAGACCGTGGGGAGGTTTCATTGTAATAGATCAAGATAGTACTGCGTCTTTTCTACATTATTATTTTCCTGACCTCGCAGAAAGCGAACTTGATGCCGAGTTGAGATTAAGTCCTAAAATTCTGCTAGTAGCTCCCAGCAAAAAACTGAGTTGGCAGTATCACCATCGGAGGTCAGAAGTATGGGTAGTTGTTGCTGGCGAAGTAAAAGTTATTACCAGTGATGATGACTCACAAAAGAACGAACGCAATTTGAAAGAGGGGGAAGTTATTCACTTAGCACAAGGTGAACGTCATCGTATAATAGGTACAGATAAATGGGGTATTCTCGCCGAGATATGGAGACATAGTGATCCAGAGAACCCAAGTGATGAGGATGATATAGTGAGGGTGGAGGATGATTTTGGGAGGGAATAGAGAGGCATGCTTCGCTTGTAGAGCCTCATGCTACGCATGGTCTGGCACAGCCCGCACGGTACGCACGGTGTGCATAGTCCACACGCTACGCATTTGGTTAAGCAGGTTGAAACCCTGTGGGCTTCAATGTTTTTTAGCCGAGGTATTTTTCGTCGAACTTTATGCCGTGCTGGCGCAGTAGGTCTTTGTACTCTTCTATAAAAGTTTGTTTTCTGTGATGAACCTCCTGGTTTTTTACATAGTTGATCAGGTTTGATTTTGCTTCCTGGCTGTATGTAAATGCTCCATATCCTACTTGCCAGCTTGTGAAATCTTCAAATAACTTGTTTCCTTTTATGTGTAGGGAGCTGCTGACCTTTATATCCTGCACCAGAGATGCGAGAGCTACTGTGGGATGGATATGGGTAACTATATGGAGATGATCTTCTACGCCATTTATTCTATAGAGTTTACATTTTTTCTTCTCTAGAATTCCCCATATATATCTGAATAAGTCTTCTCTGCCAGGTTTTGTGAGGACAGGGTTTCTGTACTTTGTACTGAAGACGATTTGATAGAGTATTTGTGTGTATGTGCTCATAGTTTGTCTTTTTAGGGCTGCACCCTTTTCCACCGGGCTACGCCCTGCTTCACCCGGCTTCACCCGGGGTTATGGGAGTTAAAGCCCTTCGGACTTGGGGGTGAATGTTATTTGGTTTAGGGTATGCTTGCTGTGTTTGCATTTTTGTTTAGCATCTCTTTCACTATTTTTATTTGTCCGTAGCTCACTTCGTTATTGAGCTTTTCTCTTAGTTCTTTAAATGGTAATCCGTCGCCGGAGAGTAAGTCTTTTATCTTCTCTTGCTCTTCGGTGCTTACAAAATCTTCTATGGGGAGCATACCATTTATGATGAATTCCGACAAGTGTCCTTCAATCGTAGAAACAATAAACCCTCTTTCCTTTGCTATCTCTTCCAGGGATTTTCCAGACTTGTACATGTCGTAGGAAACCGTCTTGGTGTCGGGACCTTTTTTCTTTTTAGCTTTTACAGGGGTCTTTTCTTTGTGATCAGATTGATAATCATCCATTAGACTCTCCAGGTTATTTTCTGCGCA
Organism: Ferruginibacter sp.; assembly: GCA_037968795.1. GTDB lineage: Bacteria > Bacteroidota > Bacteroidia > Chitinophagales > Chitinophagaceae > Ferruginibacter. Next base: position 1,182 of record JBBKWE010000118.1, on the reverse strand, counting down.
ATATTCCTGTACCATAGCGAGAATTTCTTCGCCATACTTACCCACTTTAGCCGGACCAAAACCTTTTATCTTCATAAGCTCCTGCGAGCTGTGTGGTAGGTAAGTACAAATTTCTTTTAACTCACTGCTTTTACTTACCACATATACTGGCAAACCCGTTTCTTCTATTATGGTATTTCGCCACTCCTGCAGGTTCATATATAAAACAGGATTGTCTACACCGGTAGTGAGCGCTGCGGGAGTTTTCCCACCGGCATAACTAGTTAGTTTAACCTTGGGAACTGAATAATCTAGTTTGTGTTGCAAAAATCCCGTAACGCTAAACGGTTGTGCGCAGTACTCTATTAAGTACTGACTGTGCATGATGGCAAGGATCGCAGCATTGAGGTGCTCATTAATTACGCTGGCAGCTTCTTTATGGTCTGTTATAAGCGGGTGCTGGTATACGGCTTTTCTAAGCTGAATTACTTTGGGCAAAAACCACTTACAGGCATCCGTAATTCTAGCCTGTAGCGCCTCATTTTTTTCTATGAGATACTCTTCTTTGAGTAGCGTAAATGATTTGCCAATAAAATTACTACCCACCCTTTTCATTTCACTAAATCCATGCAGGCATTCTTCCATCCACTCTAGAGCACCTTCGCTCAGTTTCTTTTCTTCATTTTTTACATGAAACCAAAGCAGGTTTAGTTCTTTTTCTACTGCGGCTAATGCAAATATTTCTTCTATCAATTGCTGTGTATATACGTGGCGAGCTCCTACAAATCTATCTGCAAGACTTCCTTTATGACTAAGGTTTTGTTCGCCTTTTATTACTTCATCATTGCTAAGAATGGCGGTGGTAGGAATTTTTGATAATAGTACAATTCCATCCAAGCTGGTGCATCTGCTCAGTGCCACATATACTTGTCCGCTGCTAAACGCCTGCCCTGCATCTATCATAACCCGCTCAAATGTAAGTCCCTGGCTTTTGTGTATGGTTATGGCCCAGGCAAGGCGGAGTGGGTACTGGGTAAATGTACCCAGGATTTCTTTGTCCATTTTACCATCTGCGCTGTTTACAGAGTAGCGGGTATTTTCCCAGCTTTCCATTTCCAGTTCTATTTCCACGCCATCTACCAGAATAGAAACAAAATCGGTGTCCAGGCTTTTTACTAAACCTATTTTTCCATTAAAGTAGCG
>JBBKWE010000117.1:0-28202 GCA_037968795.1 Ferruginibacter sp. | reverse complement strand
CATTTCTGCAATCTGCTCTTCCCAGCATAGTGCCGCTCTTATGCCCTGGTGTTTATTGGCTGTGATGCATACACCTTCCCCGCTGCCGCAAAGTAGGACGCCAAAAGCTGCTGTACCGTCCTCCACCGCTTGCGCTACAGGGTGTGCAAAGTCTGGGTAGTCTACGCTGTCTTTACTGTAGGTGCCGTAGTCTTTTACTTCCATTCTTTCTGCTTCCAACATAGAGATAAGGTCTTCTTTGCAATCAAAGCCGGCGTGGTCGCAACCTATAGCAATGGGCTTGGTTTTATCAAAAACGTACATTTTTTATTATTTTAATTAAACAATCTTCCAAGAGCGTTATTACACAAAAGTAGTTTTTTTAGCCAAGTAAATGACTTACCCTAGCTCCCATACCACTTCCCCAAACCGAAATTGATGTTCCATTACATCTTCCGTAATAAGATCCCCGTATTCCGTCACGCCTCTAATTGTAGTGAGAAAAGACCTGTTCCCTGTTTTTAGTCTTACTTCTTCGTCTTTCTTATACAGGTTATTATTAAATTCTTCCAGAATATTCGCATGGCTTCTTATTTGTGCCTTTTTTATATTTTTCACTAGTAGTTCATGTACAGCCCTCGCAAGTTCCTCCGTATTTCTTTGATTTGCATCTATCTCATTTAGCGAAATCGCTTTTAGGCCAGCATTTTCACTGTAATTTTCATTTACATTTATCCCTATTCCTACTACAGCCCATTCCCATTGCTTTTCAATAAACAAATTTTCAATCAGAATACCCGCTGCCTTTCTGTCACGGACGTAAATATCATTGGGCCATTTTATATAAAATTCTTCCTGGTCAATTATGGACTGAAGCAATTCTCTCACTGTACATGCCACTATAGCACTCAGAATAAATGGATTGTGCTGTAAATGCGTTGTAGGCTTAATAAGTACTGATAAGGCTATGTTATTATTTGGCTTGCTTTCCCAGCTTTTGCCCCTTTGCCCGCGACCCGAAGTCTGGTTTCCTGTAAACCATGCTGCGCCATGTTTTCCGCTATTTGTCCGCACTATTCCCATGGCATAGTTGTTGGTACTTTCCACGCTTGGCAAGACGGTAAATAAATAATGAGTGGTCATTGACAATCTTATTTGCTTAAAAACTTATTGTACTTTTGCCGCATTAAAAAATTTGCAACAAAGTAAGCATTCCCCCTGTTTTATTTTCGTAGCTTAAAAACCACTTTTAAAGAAGTATAATTTGGACAAATTGAAAGAATTGGAAAGTCGTAAAAATACCAAAACAAGACTTACCCGCAGTAATAAGATCTTTAAAACAATAATTAAAGCCATTCAGGACAAGAAAGGAGAAGATATTATAAGTCTGGACCTCAAAAAGATTCCGGAAGCGGTAACAGACTTCTTTGTGATTTGCTCTGCAACAAATACGACGCAGCTAAAGGCTATTGCAGACTTCGTAGAAGTAGAGGTAAAGGATAAATGCGGAGAAAACCCCTACAAACATGAGGGCAGACAAGGCGAACAGTGGATTTTGATAGACTATGTAAATATAGTGGTACACATAATGATGCCCGATGCCAGAAAATTTTACAGAATACAAGAAATGTGGAGCGATGCTGATAGAGCAGAACACAATGATTAATCACATCACTAACCGGTAATTTAATTTTAAAAAAAGAAGTTTTCTCATAATTATATATGTCACAACCAAACACAAACCCTGAGGACCTGAAGCGCAAAACGGCTCCCGAGGATGGACAGGGAAATCCTGACCCAAAGAAGAAAAAAAGCTGGCTCAACATCTACTGGGTATACGGATTCGTTTTCCTGGGCATTATCGGATACAATGTTATCCGTAGTGTAAACCCTACCGGAATGGAAACCAATCAGCAGAAGTTTTACCAGATGGTGCAGCAGGGCGACGTGGAAAAGATAACAGTGATAAGAAACAAGGATATAGTCCGTGTTACCTTAAATGAAGATAGCCTTAAACAAAAGAAAGCGCTTTATAGCGGCTGGCTTAATACTGTTGAGGATCCAAATGTTTATACGAAAATTGAAAGCCTGAAGCAGGGACAGTTATATTTTTCTATAATAGACGGAAAAACTTTTAGTGCAGAATTTGAAGCTTTCAGAGAAAAAAATAATTTACCACAAGTAACGCAAACAGCCACAGAAGAAGGCGAAATATTTGGTCAGCTTTTGGGGTCTATTCTACCATTTGTGATCCTCGGGTTCATCTTTGTGCTTATGATGCGCAAGATGAGCGGTGGTGGCGGCGGTGCTGGCCCGGGAGGTATTTTTAATATTGGTAAAAGTAAGGCTACCTTATTTGATAAAGCCTCTAAAGTAAATATCAACTTTGGCGATGTAGCAGGACTAGATGAAGCAAAGGTAGAAGTAATGGAGATCGTAGATTTCCTTAAAAACCCCAAAAAATATACTGCACTAGGTGGTAAAATACCCAAGGGTGCACTCCTTGTAGGTCCTCCGGGCACGGGTAAGACCTTGCTTGCAAAAGCTGTTGCCGGCGAGGCACAGGTTCCTTTCTTTAGCCTGAGCGGTAGTGACTTTGTAGAAATGTTTGTAGGAGTAGGTGCCAGCAGAGTGCGGGATTTGTTTAAGCAAGCAAGGGAAAAAGCACCTTGTATTATATTTATAGATGAGATAGATGCCATAGGCCGTGCCCGTGGTAAGAATATGATGATGAGTAATGATGAGCGGGAAAATACCCTCAATCAATTGCTGGTAGAAATGGATGGCTTTGGCACAGACCTCGGAATCATTATTCTGGCAGCGACTAACAGGCCTGATGTATTAGATAGTGCTCTACTTCGCCCCGGTCGTTTTGATCGGCAGATAGGAATAGACCGCCCGGATCTTGTAGGAAGAGAGGCCATTTTTAAAGTACACCTTGCACCCATTAAAATTGCAGAAACATTAGATATACATAAGCTGGCAGAACAAACACCAGGATTTGCCGGTGCAGACATTGCCAATGTGTGCAATGAGGCGGCGCTTATAGCCGCACGTAAGAATAAAGAAGCAGTAGATTTTTCTGACTTCCAGGACGCTATAGACAGGGTTATAGGCGGACTGGAAAAAAGGAACAAACTCATCTCCCCGGAGGAGAAAGAAATAATCGCCTACCACGAAGCAGGCCACGCAATATGTGGATGGTTCCTGGAGCATGCTTATCCTTTACTAAAAGTTACCATCGTACCTCGTGGATCTGCAGCACTTGGTTATGCGCAGTACACCCCTAAGGAGCAATACTTATACAATACAGACCAACTCATAGACCAGATATGTATGACCCTGGGCGGCAGGGCAAGTGAGGAGATTTTCTTTGGTAAAATAAGTACCGGTGCCAGTAATGATCTGCAGCAAATTACTAAGATCGCATACAGCATGGTTACGGTATATGGTATGAATGAGAAGATGGGTAATATAAGTTACCATGACCCATCACAGGAAAATACATTTACCAAACCTTATAGTGAAGAAACGGGTAAGTTGATAGACCACGAAGTAAGACTAATTATAGAAAGTGCTTATACAAAAACAAAAGCTTTGCTCAGAGAGAAAAAGGCAGAAGTAGAGTTGCTGGCAAAAGAGCTACTGGTAAAAGAAGTCCTATTTAAAAGTGATGTAGAAGCATTAATAGGCGAGCGTCCGTTTGAAGAGAAGAAAATCCTGGATATGGAAACGCCAAGCCCTGTAAAGCCAGAGGACGCTGTGGCCAGAGAAGAAGGAACAGAAGATATACCCGAAACGCTAAAAAATCCACCGGCAATTTAATATAACCATGGAGGGAGCCAGAGAAAAAATACTTGTAAAGATAAGGCAGGCGCAAGGTACGCCTACGCCAAAGCCATATCCCAACTTGGCAGAACCATCTACCTATTACAACCATACAGAAGAGGATCTTGCCGTTTTATTTGCCCATACTTTTACGGGTATACAGGGGCAGTTTTCTTTTTGCGAATCCCAGCAAGACCTCATCGCTCAGCTAAAGCAGCTTCTACATTCCAGAAACTGGAGCAGTATTTATTGCGCAGAAAAACAGTGGCAATCTCTTCCCGAACTTTGTGAAGTAAGACTTTCTAATAGCCTTTCTACCTGCGATGCTTCTATCACTGGTGCAGAAATACTGGTTGCCCGCACTGGCAGTATCGTATTAAGTGCTGCACAGGCAGAAGGCCGCACCGCAAGCGTATATGCTCCTATACACGTATGCATAGCACAAACGAGCCAAATCGTTTATGACATAAAAGAGGCGCTCGCTGGTTTGAAAGAAAAATATGGCGAGGACTTACCTTCCTTTATAAGTTTTGCCAGTGGTCCCAGCCGCACAGCAGATATAGAAAAAACATTGGTTACCGGAGTGCATGGGCCTAAGGAGGTTTTTTTGTTTCTCTTGGGTAATTAGTTAAGATTTAAAAAAATTCAAATAGTCTAAAGCTCAAGAATATACAAATTTTCGCTTTTCTAATTTACTTTTTTTTACTGGTACTTAGACGGTACGAGTGCCTTTGTTCCATTATATTTTATTGAAATTTTACGGCAGAAACGATGTCGTAAATGCTATCTTGATAGTAATGTCAAATTCTATGTCCTTAATCTCATCTTATCCCGTTTAAAAAGAATAACGCTTTAATATATTTGCAACAATGTTTCAAAAGTGTTTATATTTGCAACAATGTTTCAAAAATACATTTTTATGCAGCGCATATTATTTACAATTAGCCTCCTCCTTTCTTCTTTATTTATCTATGCTTTTGATGTTGCAGGCAGCCTATCGGGCACTATCAAAGATGCGATTACGGGGGAACCTATAAGCAACGCCAATATTTTTTTGAGCGATATAAAAGTAGGAACTACCTCTGATGCTACGGGTCACTACAGTTTACAAAACATAGGCAATGGTACCCACCTGTTAGAAATAAGTCATGTAGGGTACAGTACCCTGGCCATAACGGTAGAAATAAGCGGCGATAAGATTCAGAACTTTTCTTTGCAAGAAGCCATTGTAGAAAATAATGCAGTTGTGGTTACGGGTGTGAGCAAAGCCACCCAGCTCAAAAATCTACCCTACCAGGTAGCCATAATCCGCAAAGAAGAATTACAGCAAAACACGGCTACGAATATAATAGAGGCTCTGGCAAAGAAGCCGGGAGTGAGTACGCTCAGCACCGGGCCGGCTATAAGCAAACCATTTATAAGAGGTCTGGGGTATAATCGCGTGCTTACTATTAATGATGGCGTGCGCCAGGAAGGCCAGCAGTGGGGCGATGAGCATGGCGTAGAAATAGATGATAACAGCGTACAAAAAATAGAAATATTGAAAGGGCCCGCTACCCTCATTTACGGTAGTGATGCTATGGCAGGCGTTATAAATGTAATCACCAATGTGCCAGTATCACTCAATACCTGGCAGGCATCTGTGGGTGCAGAAGGACAGAGCAATAATTCGCTACTCAACTTTCATGGGAGTGTGGCAAGCAATAAAGATGGGCTTAGTTTTAATCTTTATGGAAGCACAAAGAGTGCCGGCGACTATCAAAATAAATACGATGGCTATGTATATAATAGTAAATACCAGAACACAAATGTTGGCGGCTATTTGGGGGTTAACAAAGCATGGGGATACAGCCACCTTATATTTAGTAGTTTCCATTTAAAGGCCGGGCTTATAGAAGGAGAAAGAAACGATGACGGCTTATTTCTGAAACCTCTCCCAGGCGGCGCAGAAGCAATTGCTACAAATTCTGATTTTAAAAGTAGAATGCCAGGCATTCCTTACCAGAACATAAGGCATGAAAAAATAGCACTTGATAATAATATAAGAATAGGGCAAAACAATCTTGCAGTAAATGTAGGCTTGCAACGCAACAGAAGAGAAGAATTTGGCGATATAGATGAGCCGGAAACACAAGAACTTTTCTTCGACCTCAAAACTATAACCTATTCTGCAAAGCTTAATTTTAAAAAAGTGAGTGGTTTCAAACCCAGCATTGGCGTAAATGGAATGGATCAGAGAAACACGAACCGAGGCGAGGAGCAGCTTATTCCAGACTATCGGCTGCATGAGATCGGAGCCTTTGCTTTTGCTGATAAGACTATACAAAAAGTAACACTGTCGGGCGGTATTCGGTACGACTATAGAAACCTTAAAGCGCAGGAATTACTAGACGGTACTTCTGTAAAAGGAGAAGCTTTTGACCGCAATTTTAAGAACCTCAGTGCTAGCCTAGGTATGGCTTATGCTGCTACCAAAGCCGTAAACTTAAAATTTAATATCGCATCTGCTTATCGCTCGCCCAGCATACCAGAGCTGGCTAGTAACGGCAGCCACGAGGGCACAAACCGCTATGAGTATGGATTAAGAGATCTGGACAATGAGCGAAGCATACAGGTAGATGGAGCAGTAGAAATAAACAACAAACACTTTTCACTGCAGGTGGCAGGCTTTGTAAATAATTTCAGCAATTTCATTTTTTACAAAAGGTTACAAGCTTCTGCAGGCGGCGACAGTATAATTGTGGTAGATGGCGAACCCCTGCAGGCTTTTACATTCGCCCAACAAAAGGCAGCACTCGCTGGTACAGAAATCACACTTGATATACATCCACATGCAGTACACTGGTTGCACTTTGCCAATACTTTTTCTTTTGTAAGTGGCACATTTTCTGAAGCTATACAAGGCGTTAAATACCTGCCTAATATTCCTGCTCCCCGCCTGCTCACAGAGCTGCGGGCAGATTTTGAAAATCTTAGTACCACGCTTAACGGATCTTACATAAAACTAGAGCTTGACAATACTTTTGCAAAAAACAATGTCTTTACTGCCTTCAATACAGAAACGGCTACTCCGGGTTATTCTTTGCTCAATTTTGGTTTGGGAACAGATGTATTGACTAGCAAGAAAAACAAACTCTTCACTATAAACTTTAGTGTAAATAATATGCTGGATAAGGCATACCAAAATCATCTTAGCCGCTTAAAATACACCGCAGAAAATCTTGCTACTGGCAGAATGGGCATCTTTAATGCCGGCAGAAATTTTGCTCTTAAGTTAGCGGTGCCGCTAGGAGGAAAATGGTAAAGACTGCGAAGAAATTCTTAGCTGCTATGATCCTGCACTATATACCAGGTACCATTTATTTTATGCCAGAGTAATGTGTAGTATCCTTGCAGGTCTCCTATCGTTCTCTTTAGATGCCACTTGCCTGTAATGCTGTACCAGCGGCTACTTAAGCGGGTGGTATGTAAGTTAGTAAACTGCAAAATTCCCATCGCTGCTTTATCCGGATAGCCTTTTTTATAATTGCTAAGTGTATTTTCCCAGCCATAAGTAATTCCTGTTTTACCTATAAACTTAAGCGAATCATTGCGCCAGTAGGGTATCATAAAAGCATCGAGGTCACCGCGGTTCCAGGCTTCTTGCTGCGTTTGCATGGCAGCGGAAATAATGCGATCTGTTTTGCTTTGGGCAAACGTGATTGTAGCAGATAAAAGACCAAAGAAGAATATGGTCAGGAATTTTTGTGGGAATGAAATACTTATCATGGTAAAATATATTTAGCTGTAAAATAGGAATTAAAATTTACTATACTTCGTGGCTGAAAAGCTCGTTTCTTTTTTAGCCACAAAGACCCAAAGGCAGAAAGAATCACAAAGTTCTATTTCGGATAATTTATTTTTCCTTGCGTTCTTGCATTGCTATCCGTAGAGTTCAGCGCAGCGCTCTACGGATTTGAAAATAAGAAGGAGACTTTTGTCTCCCTTGTATACCTTCCCGTCTTCGTGGCAGACAAACTCCTTTCTTTCTTGCCACAAAGATCCAAAGGCAGGAAGAGCCAAGAAATTTTTTTCGGGTAATTTATTTTCCCTTGCTCCTCAGCGTGCCTAGCGACAAAAAAATAGCTAGCTGTGCTTTGTGTTCCTTTGAGTCTTCCAGTCTTTGTGGCAAATGCCTTTGTGGCAAAATTACTCCTTCACATTTTCCCGTCCATAAGCCCTATTCTTTCACTCCGCTATTCCTTCCATTTATCTTACTTTCGCTTCATATATTTTAAAGCGTATGAATAATAAATTTGCAGGCAGAATATCTGCCGAATTACAAGAAATAGAGAAAGCAGGATTGTACAAAACGGAGCGGGTTATAAGCAGTGACCAGGGACCGGAGATTGTAGTAAATGGCAAGATGGTTTTAAACTTTTGTGCTAATAATTACCTCGGCCTCAGTAGCCACCCTAAAGTATTGGAAGCCGCCAAAAAGTACATAGACTTGCGGGGATTTGGAATGAGCAGCGTTCGTTTTATTTGCGGCACGCAAGACATTCACAAAGAACTCGAAGCAAAAATATCAACATTCCTGGGAACAGAAGATACCATATTGTATGCCGCAGCTTTTGATGCAAACGGCGGTTTGTTTGAGCCCCTCTTTGGCGAAGAAGATGCTATTATTAGTGATACCCTCAACCACGCCAGCATAATAGATGGCGTACGTCTTTGCAAAGCGCAACGATATCGGTACCTGCACAATGATATGGCAGACCTGGAGGAAAAGCTTAAAGAAACGGCAAATCTCAGAAGCAGAATTATAGTAACAGACGGTTCGTTCTCCATGGACGGCACTATAGCACAACTAGATAAAATCTGCGACCTCGCAGATAAGTACGATGCTATCGTAATGATAGACGAATGCCATAGCAGTGGCTTTATAGGCAAAACCGGCAGAGGTACACACGAATACAGAGATGTGATGGGTCGTATAGATATCATCACGGGAACCCTAGGTAAAGCACTTGGTGGTGCCAGTGGCGGATTTACCAGCGGAAAAAAAGAAGTGGTAGAGATGCTGAGACAGCGTAGCCGGCCTTATTTATTTTCTAATACTCTTGCTCCTACCATTGTGGGCGCAAGCATAGCTGTGTTAGATATGCTCAGCAGTACTACGGAACTCCGCGACAAACTAGAAGAAAATACAATTGCCTTCCGCGAGCAGATGACCGCAGCAGGGTTTGATATAAAACCAGGGGATCATCCTATCGTGCCCATCATGTTATATGATGCTGTAGTAGCACAAGAGTTTGCTTCTAAATTACTGGAAGAAGGTATTTATGTAATTGGTTTCTTCTTTCCGGTCGTGGCCAAAGGTCAGGCTCGCATACGGGTACAATTGAGTGCAGCGCACGATGCCCAGCATATAGAGAAGGCGGTGGCAGCTTTTGTGAAAGTGGGGAAGGAATTGGGGGTTTTGAATGACTAAGATTTCGTCTAAAAAATTTTAATAAAAAAAGATTCGAATAAATTTCTGAAACTATCAAAGCACAGATGCTATTGATAGTTTTTTTATATCATAAATTAATTTTTAAAAATATTCACTTGAAAAAAATATTCTTCATTTTCTTATTCCTTACTGGATTTATATCAGGGCAAGCCCAACTCCTATCTCCCGAACAATTCCTCGGCTATAAAATAGGCGAGCGATACACACCCCACTACAAAGTAGTGGATTATTTTAAAGCCGTAGCAGCAGCGGTTCCTGAGCGGGTACAATTACAGCAATATGGGGAAACTTACGAGCACCGGCCATTATATATAGCAATTACTTCTTCGCCACAGAATATGACTTCGCTGGAAGGCATCAGAAAAAACAACCTTACCCTGGCGCACATGCTCACAGAAAAGAGCAATGTAAATAATGCTACACCTATTGTGTGGCTTAGTTATAATGTACATGGCAACGAACCTAGCAGCACAGAAGCTGCTATGTTGAGCCTGCATGCTTTTGCGGATGCTGGTAATACAGCAGCACAGCTGTGGCTTCAAAACACTGTTGTGATTATAGACCCTTGCCTCAATCCTGATGGCAGAGAGCGATACGTAAACTGGTACACAGGAATGGCGGGAGCTACTGCAAACCCCAAATTATTTTCGCGGGAGCATAATGAACCATGGCCGGGTGGCAGGGTAAATCATTACAATTTTGATCTTAACCGCGATTGGGCATGGCAAACGCAGAAAGAATCTGAGCAGCGCATAGCAAAATATCAGCAATGGATGCCGCAGGTACACGTAGATTTTCATGAGCAAGGTGTAGACAATCCCTACTATTTTGCACCGGCAGCCGAGCCTTATCATCAGGCTATAACGCAGTGGCAAAGAGATTTTCAGCTTGCAATAGGAAAAAACAACGCTAAGTATTTTGATGCTAAAGGATGGCTGTATTTTACAAAAGAAATCTTTGACCTTTTTTATCCATCTTACGGAGATACTTACCCACTATTTAATGGTGCTATAGGAATGACGTATGAACAGGGCGGTGGTCCTCGCGGTGGCGCAGCAGCCCTCACACAAGAAGGAGATACGCTTACCCTTGCAAACAGAGCCATGCATCATTTTACAACGAGTATGAGTACGGTAGAAACCTCTTCTAGACTTGCAAATAAGTTAGTGCAGGAATTTACAAACTACTTTGATGAAGCTACCGCAGGTAAATCTGCGACTTACAAAAACTATATAATAAAAAGTAATGCAGTTAATGGTCAAAGAATCGCAGCTTTAGAAAAGCTATTAGATAAAAATAAAATCATTTACACTAATGGAAGTGGTAGTGGTACAGGCTTCAATTATTTCAGCGGCAAGCAAGAAAATTTTACCGTAGGCAATAAAGACATTATCATTCCCGGAGCGCAGCCGCAGGCTGTATTGTTGCGCACACTCATGGAGCCGCAGCCACGGTTATCGGATTCTGTGACTTATGATATCACAGCCTGGGCTTTGCCTTATGCTTATGGTTTAGATACTTATGCCAGCAATTCTAATCTGACACTAAGCTCCACAAGTTATACGGATACGGTAGCCTCTATTCCAAACAATGCTTATGGTTATGTTATTCCCTGGGAAGGCATGGGTTCTGCAAAAACACTAGCGGCTATTTTGCAAGAAGGTATAAGGGTGCGTTTTGCCGAAAAGGCATTTACCAGCAATGGCAAAAACTTCTCTGCTGGCAGTCTGATTATTATAAAAAATGGAAATGATAAAAATGCAACTTTCCTGGGCACGACACTAGAAGCAATCTGTTACAGAAATGGCGCAGAGATTTTTCCGGTACAAAGCGGTATGGTAGATAAAGGGTTGGATTTTGGAAGCAGTGCTGTGCATTACCTCAAAGCACCTCGTGTGGCCATGCTTACAGGATCGGGTGTAAATGCCAATGCGGCTGGCGAAATTTGGTCTTTCTTTGATACAGAATTACAGTATCCTGTCACATTAGTAAATGCCAGCGATTTTAGCAGGCTACCGCTGAGCGAAATAGATGTACTTATTATGCCCGATGGTCGTTACGAGTTTTTGAGCAGCGAAGCGCAAGCAGAAACCCTGAAAGAATGGATAAGCAAAGGCGGCAATGTAGTGGCGCTGGAAAATGCAGTGGCAGAACTGAGTAAGCAAAAATGGAGCAGCATTAAATCTAAAGACGGAGAAAAGGACGGCGACAAAACAGACGACAAGAAAACAGAAGACTACGCATTGCTACAAAAATATGAGCAACGGGAAAGGGCTTCGCTCGCAAGCTACACCCCCGGTGCAATATACAGGGTAGAGGCTGATAATAGCCACCCGCTAATGTATGGTTACCCTCCATTTTATTACACTTTAAAAATGGACGACAAGGTTTACAATTTTATTGACGACGGCTGGAACGTAGGTGTAATAAAAAAAGAAAAACAAGTAGCAGGGTTTGTAGGCTATGAGCTGCGGAATAAATTAAAAGACGGATTTGTGTTTGGCGTACAGGATCTTGGTCGCGGGAGCGTAACCTATCTTACTGACAATATTATTTTTAGAAGATTCTGGGAAAATGGGAAGCTGATGTTGTGCAATGCGGTTTTTATGGTGGGGAAATAAAAGGTAAAATTTAAAATAAATGATAATGCTGAATTTAGAAATACAATTGACCGCTGCATGCCCGGTTCAAGAATAGATCTGGAAAATGTGTTTTACCGTGATTCAGTAGGAAAGATTGATGGTCCAATTACTAAAAGTATAATACTTGACTAAGGATTATAAGTTTTAGATAATTAATTATCAAGATTGGCATTTTGAAGTCCATTTTGTAATCTCAATATCGAAAGATGAAATTTACTATTGACATAACATTTGAACAACTTGCTTCTCTAGTGAAGCAACTAACACCAGCGAAGCAGATGTTGTTATTAATGGAAATTAACAACAGTCAGATATACTCCTTCCACGAAGAAGCTCATAAATTTATTGTTGAATGGCCCGAAAACTTCCAAAAGACAATTAATAGTTTTTGAAAAAACTCGTGCGGAGATTAGTAAATGGCGAGAAGAATAAATGTTAGGCAACGCAAAGTTCAATAAGAACTCATTCTCTAAATTGCTGCCTATCTTCGCTCCATAAATTTTCATTTAAAGTATTATGACCAACCCCTCCGACATATTTCTCACTAAGAGCCGCGAAAAAGCAGCTGACCTGCAACATCGAAAAACGATCAATTTTAATATTGGCCGCTACAATGCCTCTGTGCCTAAAGGAAAAAGCCAGTTTGCAGACGTGGAACTAGCCCGCATGAATGCAAAGAATAAAAAATGGCAGGCGCTGGAAAATCTGGAAAGCAACCTTTTGAAATTTGAAGAAAAGCTTAAAAGTCGGGGGGCAAAAGTAGTGTGGGCAGAGACGGGCGAGCAGGCTTTGCAGGAAATAATAAACATTTGCAAGGAAAGAAATTGCAAGTCGGTGGTGAAGAGTAAGAGCATGGTTACGGAAGAGATTCACCTGAATGCAGGACTGGAAAGCAATGGCATAGAAAGTGTGGAAACGGACCTGGGAGAATATATACAACAGCTAGATGGCGAAGGCCCTTACCATATAGTAACACCTGCCATGCATAAAAGCAAGGAAGACGTGGCCAAACTCTTTCACGAAAAACTGGGCACGCCGGCAGATTATACGCCCGAGCAGCTTACCCTCAAAGCAAGGGAAATTCTGAGAGAAAAGTATGTGGAAGCAGGCGTGGGTGTTACGGGCGGCAACTTTTTGCTGGCAGATGTAGGTGGGATAGCCGTTACAGAAAATGAAGGAAACGCCCGCTTGAGTTGTGCTTTTCCAAAGACGCATGTTGTAGTGGTAGGGATAGAAAAAATGATTCCAAGTATTAATGACCTTGGTTTGTTCTGGCCTCTGCTCAGCAGTTTTGGAACCGGGCAGCAGGTGACGGTATACAATAGCATCATTACTGGGCCGCGACAAAAAAATGAAACCGACGGGCCTGAGGAACTTATCGTGATCCTGCTTGATAATGGCCGCACAAAAATCCTGCAAGATCCCATACAGAGAGAAAGCCTTTACTGTATACGCTGCGGTGCTTGCTTAAATGCCTGCCCCATTTATAAAAACATAGGCGGCCACGCCTACGGCGCCACGTACAGCGGACCCATAGGCTCCGTAATAACACCGCATTTGCAAAATATGGAGGAGTATAAGCACCTCAGTTTTGCCTCTTCTCTTTGTGGCAACTGCACAGAAGTATGCGCCGTAAAAATAAACCTGCACGAGTTGTTGCTTAATAACAGAAAACAGTCAGTAGATAATGGTCACGGCTCCTTCACAGAAAAAATGGCCTGGCGTGCATGGCGCATAGCAAGTCTCCGCCGGGGAATGATGAATCTTGGAAATGGGAAATTGAAGAACCTGATGGTCAATAAAATGTTTACCGCCTGGACAAAAACACGAAGTGATCTCCACTTTAGTCAAAAGACATTTAATGAAATGTGGCGTGATAGGGAAAAGAGTAACTCGAAGAAAGAATAAAAAACTATTATTCCTGCCGTGTCACCAATGAGTTAAATATAATTTTCAAAGATAATGGAGGAGAGTCTTTCTGCTACTCTTGCAGTTTTCCGTTCCCGACAGGTTTTTGTTATTATGCTTACCGACATAATCGTGTGGTAGTTCTTCCAGAAAAAAACTCCCAGAAAACTTAAATTACCAGGATTTTAAAAATTTAATAAATGCGGAGAAATATGACACGACCGGTGATGCTAGCAATTTCTATATTTGAATGAATAGTCTTAAGTGTACGAGTGTTCCTTTCAAATAAAGCAATCACGGCCTGTTTTGCATCTATTCATATTCCTGTTTGCTTTTCTATTGTTCTTATTTTTTATTAGATATACTTGTGACCATTCCTATGGTGCTATTTTGATTTTTTTAGAACAGATTTTCATAAATTAATCCTGTCTGTTTTAGAAAGGAGACATTTCGGTTCCGTTGTTGTGTTTTAACACAATAAATTCTATGCTCTTCTATCTATATACTTTACGGCTTTGTATTTCTAATGATTTATGTTTCATCTTTTTTGCATAATGCAGTACCGGAGTTCATGGTGGCCGCAGTGCCACATGCCACGCCATACTGCACCGTTTCCGTTTAATTCTTGTTTGTACCAGGCTAAGCACAATGCCTACTACGATACTACCTCCTGCACTTACTTACCATTTCTACTGCTTCATCACTAAGTAGCTGGGTAAATCTTTTGCCTGTAGAATCCCCTGCCAAATAAATCGCAACAGCTTCTCAATCTATTTTATTAATGGCCCCTGCTAAGTTTACGCCTCCACCTCCAGGTTCATAAACTGGGAATGAGCAGTTTGGTTTCTTTTCAGCAATTAGTATCGGTACAGTTGTGCTTCTATCAATCGCTGGACTAAATGTTATCGTCATAATTTTTGCCATTTTTAATAATTAATTTTTTAATTTACCTCCTTTCCATGAAAAACGAGTAAAGGAGTTCTGGTATGATAACTCATCCTTTTCGTTTTGCTGGGATTGTAAATCCTATTCCAAAAACTTCGTGAATATGCAACCATCACCAACAGATCAATGTTTTTTTCTTTAACATGTTGTTGTAAGGTTTCCTCAAAGTCCTTTCCATAAAGATGCGTCGCAGTAAGCGATTCCTCATTATACTCTTGCTTAAGCATTTTTTCATGCTGCAACATTTTTTGGGTATGATCAAAAAAGGTTTCTGCCGTTTGATCATCTTCATCTGTCATTACCGCTATATGCACCTGCGCCATATACAAATCTGCCAGTTCAAAAAGAAAATTAAGTATGGAGGGTTCGTTTTCAAACTGATTAGTAGCTAATAAAAACTTCTCCGGTTTCTTCCATTCGTAATTAGCCGGGATTGCCAATATGGGTATTTTGGCCTTGCCAATAATGGAGGAAGTGTTAGTTCCCCATAGTTTTTCCTTTATTCCACTAGCGCCCAAGGTTCCCATTATCACCATGTCTATTTTCTCATCCTCTATCGTTTGCAGGAGGCTTACCTTGAAGGAATCGACTGCTACCAGGATATTTACCCGCACCCCGTGCGTATCCTCAATAGTCTTTTTCAATTCTTTCATTTTTTTGTTAATATCCTCTATTTGAGGTTGCACAAATTCTAAACCTATCCCCATATAATCTGCGTAAATATTCCTTATCAAGTCAAAGGCATGAAATAGAGTAAGCTCCACAGGAATAATTTTGGCTGATTGAACTGCAAAATTAATTGCAGTGTCAGCACTGCTTGAAAAGTCTGTAGGTATTACTATTCGTTTCATAATTTTTTAATTTAAGACTGGTATTAAAGGCATGGTTTTGTCACGGGAGTCCTATTTACCTGGAATAACCAGCAAAGGAATATTTGTGTGATAGCTCATCCTTTTTGTCTTACTGGGATGAAATATCCTGTCCCAAAAACCACGTTGGTAGGTAATCATCACCAGTATGTCAAATTCATATTCTTCAATATGCTTATGTAAAGTTTCTTCAAACTCGTTTCCATAAAGATGTGTAGCAGTAAGTGTTTCTTCCTTGTATTGCTCTTTCAGCAGTTTCTCATAATGAAGTATTTTACGGCCATGCTCCAGGAACGTATTTGCTTTATCATCATCTTCATCTGTCATTACAGCCACGTGCACCTGCGCCATATACAGGTCTGACAGTTCAAAAAGAAAATCAAGTATTGCGGGTTCTTTTTCAAAATGATTAGTGGCCAGTAAGAGCTTCTCTGGCTTTTTCCACTGGTAATGAAGCGGAATTACTATTAGTGGCACATTTGTTTTACCTATAATAGCAGCAGCTCTACTGCCCCATAACTTTTCTTCTATGCCTTCTGCGCCTACGGTACCCATTACTACCAGGTCAATGTTGAGTTCTTCGGTTGCCTGCAGCACTGCTTCCCGAAAAGGAGCTACAGATACAATTGTTTTTACAACTACGCCCTCTGCTACTTCTATCCCCTTTTTAAGTTCTGATAATTTTTCTTGCACTTCCTCCAGCTGGGTTTGTTTGAATTCACTGATGACTCCCATATAATCTGTGTATACACTCCCTTTCCTTTCAAAAGCATGCAAAAGGGTAATTTCTACCGGAAGATACTTGGCTGATTGAACAGCAAAGTCAATGGCATTGCTGGCGCAGGGCGAGAAGTCGGTTGGTACTAATATTTTTTTCATTTGAGCTTTATTTTTAAAGTTAAAACTGATCGGATATTTTTAGCGCTTTTAAGCTTTAATATTCTTTTTCTGCAATACTCCGAGATATCCCTACTTATTACCTCAGTCGCTTATGATACTAGTTGTGGGCTATAAACAACGGCGTATCCACAACCATCATTAATGAGTCTGCCATACTGGTTTTAAACCATCTACTCAGTTCACTGCGCCGGTAAGCACCCAGCACTACAAGTTCGTTCTCCTTATGGTTTCGTAAGTAGCCTACTATTTCTTCCTCTGCTTCACCTTTAATGACCTTGTATGTTGCTTTTGGAAAATGCCTGTCTATAAACTCCTTCATTAGTTTGTTACCAGGTACTCCTATTATACCCTTAAGGTGATCATCTACTGTAAGTACTTCCACCGTAGCCTGCATAAAACTGCCAAACAAGTAGCTGAACATTTTTAAGGCATACAGGGATGACGGTCCTCCATCGTAGAGCAGGACCACCTTGTCAACTGTCTTAAATTTATTCGGCACTATTAATACAGGGCACTGTACATCGCCCAGTAAATCTTTTATGAATCGGGTGGGTGATTCCTGCTTGTGTTTTGTAAAGGTTTCAAGTTCGTTAATTATTATAAGGTCAGCATACATGCTTTCTTTCTTGAGGTCATTGATGGCAAAACCCTTGTCGCGGTGAACAGAAAATTGAATGCAGGCGCTTTCACAAGTTTTTTCAAACTGCTGCGCTGCTTCATCTCTTTTCATTTTATCTACCGTATCCAGTTGTTTTATCTTTTCATCAAACTTCTCATAAGTTTTTAAAACTTTTAATACGTTATAACTACGATAAAATATTTCGTCAAGAAACACTCCTACCAGGTGGGCATTGGCTGTTTGAGAAACCTGTATCGCATACTGAAGTGTGCTTTCCGAAAAATTGAAACCATCAAAAACGGCTAAGAATTTTTTCATATGTTACTACTTTTTATGACGAATGATCAAAACTGTTTCTACAAATTATTTTAAAGCATTATCCGCTTGCCTACTCTAAGAGCATTCAAAAAAAGATTCGCTCTCTACAGTGCAGTTTCTGCTGCATACCGCACAACCCTTTTAACATTACCAGAGAAAACAGGTTAGCTTAGTGTGGTGCGCATCTTATAGGAGGAATTTGGTTACGCAATATAGGTGATTCCAAAGCGATGAAATAACTATGACCAATATCATTCTCAGCTATCATTTATTGCAGAATAAACACAATTTTAAGAACTGCAATCCATATTTTTGCACCCTTACACTAAAAACTATCAATTTTTGAAGTCAATCTTCTTGTATTTTTTACTCATTATCATTACCGTCCATGTACTACCTATAAAAGGTGTTAGCAATTGCGGTTATGAGAAAGGAATGCTGGAAGAATGCGAAAAGAAGAAATCAGAATTAGATGGAGAATATTGTATTAGCATTAAACAACTTCTCGCTTGTTTTGATGATGGCGCCAATGGTAACGAAGCTTATGGTACTATTTCTATTCAATATTTACCTATGCCCATTTCTCTTGTAGATTCCCCTCCGCCAAACATATAAAAACTGTTTATCCGCTCGTGCATTTATTGCTGTGAATATCTAGCAGAAGCTATTTGAGAATTTACTTCTGCTGCCAGTGACCATATTCTAACATCATCCTATGTTGGCTATCTGAGCCAGCTTTTATCAGTAATCAGTAATTAAGAATTGCCTACCTAAAGTTGGGGCAATAAATAAAATAAGACAATGAAAAATTTTGTAAAAACAATTAGCTCAGATATTCCCTCCGCCATTGTGGTTTTCCTTATAGCTATCCCGCTTTGTTTGGGCATAGCAGTGGCTAGCGGTGTGCCACCATTTAGTGGCATCATTGCCGGTATGGTAGGCGGTATTGTAGTAGGATTAATAAGTAAAAGCCCACTAAGCGTAAGTGGCCCGGCAGCAGGATTATCTGCTATAGTAGCTGCAGCAGTAATCACTTTGCCTGCCGTAGAAGCTTTCTTCCTTGCAGTAGTTATTGCCGGTGTTTTCCAGATCATAATGGGCATCACTAAAATGGGCGTAATAGGAGATTATATTCCCAACAGTGTTATTAAAGGAATGCTGGCTGCCATTGGCATCATCCTTATTCTTAAACAATTTCCCTACCTCGTAGGGTATAAGACAAGCTTTGAGGGAGATGATACATTTATAGAAGCTGGAGGTAGTAATACATTTTCTTCTATCCTGCATTCCCTCAATCATCTTACCCCTATAGCCGTAGCCATCGGTTTAATTGGAATAGGAATTCTTATTTTATTTGAAACCAAGTGGATAAAATCCAAGAAAATCTTTAACGTACTTAGCGGCCCTTTGCTGGTGGTAGTTGTAGGGATTCTTATTAATAATTTTCTTGATGGTCTGGACCACAAACTTACCAGAGCAGATGCTCAATTAGTAAATATTCCGGTGGCGCAATCTGGGCAAGAATTTCTATCCTTCTTTAAAATGCCCGACTGGAGTTTTATTACCAATACAAAGGTTTTACTTACTGCATTTACCCTAGCACTAGTGGCTACGCTTGAGACTTTGCTGGGGATAGAAGCCATAGATAAAATAGATCCCCGCAAGCGGGTAACGCCTACAAACAGAGAATTGATAGCGCAGGGAACCGGAAATATGGTAAGTGGATTTCTTGGCGGACTGCCCATCACCAGTGTGATTGTAAGGAGTAGTGCTAATGTAAATAGTGGTGCCCATTCTAAGATGAGTGCTATCCTGCATGGTGTCTTCATTTTATTGTTTGTTTACTTTGCACCGCAGTGGCTCAATATGATTCCGCTGGCAGCACTGGCCGCTATTCTTATCTATACCGGATATAAACTTGCAAAGGTTTCTATCTTCAAAGAATTTTATAATAGAGGATGGGAGCAGTTTGTACCATTTCTTGTTACAGTATTAGCGATTGTGTTTACTGATCTTCTCAAAGGCGTGCTTATAGGAATAGGCGTGGCAATATTCTTCATTATCAGAAGTAACTTCCGCACGGCAGTATTTAGCATAAAGGACGGAGATCATTATTTAATAAGGTTGCGAAAGGATGTGTCTTTTTTTAGCAAACCAATTTTAAAAAGAGCGTTCCTGAATATTCCCCGCGGATCTAAACTTGTTGTAGATATAACCAGGGCAGAATACATAGATAAAGATGTGCTGGATACCATTAATGAGTTTATTGTAACTGCAAGAAACAGAGATATAAGGGTAACGGTGAATAAAAGTGTATATAATGCTTCGCATCAAATAAATGAAACCGAGCATGATACCGTAGCATATGATGACAGTGCACATTAAAAGCTAAAAATTATTATAATTAATCATTATAAAAAGATAAAATGAACATAGAACACAACCACACAGAAAATGGTGGAAGCTTTTTTGTACAGGAAGCAGATAAGATCACTGCCCGGCTAGATTATGAAGTTAATAAAGAAGCTGTTATAGTGCTTACACATACAGAGGTTACGGAAGAAAAACAAGGTAACGGTCTGGGAGAAGATCTGGTGAAGGAATCGGTTAGGTTTGCAAGAAAGGAAAATAAGAAGATCGTAGCGCAGTGCAGTTTTGCTAAGCACGTCATTGATGAAAATAAAGAGCTGCAGGATGTTCTCGCATCAAAATAATTTTACTTAGAATCCTTTCTTATATTTAAAATAAAAAATGCTTAGCAATAACGATATTTTAAAAAAATTACGGGTAGCCCTTTCACTCAGAAATGATGACATCATAGAGATACTTAAACTAGTAGACTTTGAAATTACCAAAGGTGCCTTAGGCGATCTTTTTCGCAAAGAAGACCATCCCGGCTATGAAGAAGCAGGCGATCAAATCTTAAGAAATTTCTTAAATGGTTTGATCATTTATAAGAGAGGCCCCATGCCGCCAAAAGAAGAAAATACATCTTCCTAAATAGATCTGGTATTTATATAATGAAACCCATTAAAGAAAACCGAAATCTGGGGCTTTTTAATGTAATATGTATTTTTTTAAGTAGAAAACCACTACTTCTAAAAAAACAAAACAAGGGCAATCCGGGCACCAGCGCTAATCCAAGCCGATATTACACGATTTTTTTTATCATTATTTATAAGATAAGCTATAAATTTCCCAATTGAGCTTAGTATAAAACCAAGAGCAAACCCGCCCAGGTGAAAACCAATTTCACCATAAATAGCAGACAGCTTTTTGAATTTCTTACTATCCTGCCATTAGTATCTTTGCTGTTCTTTATTTTTTGCGCTCCCTTAAAAAGCCATGCGCTGGTTAAAGTTCATCTTATACCCTACGAGTTTTTCAGTTCAGGTTTAATGATGATAGAGAGCTCCAATAAAGATATTCCCTTACCATTCTTCATACCCATAGGAATCATTATTTGAGATGCACTTATAACGGGATCAGTTCCAGTACTGCTTGCAACTGAAGCGCCTCTCCCTTTAAAAAAGTGGAACGCCTACAAGCAGAATAAAAATTATATCTAGGTAGAGTAACATTAGTACACGAACAATGAGCTTATAAAAGCTAATATCAATAAGATAACAAGTGCCAAAAGTGCCAAACTTATTATTCCCATAATCTTTCCTGCCTGCGCCTGACCGTCATTTGGATTTTCCTTTAAAGCCTTGGAACCTTTTGTAATAGCTATAATACCAAGCGGAATAGTAGCCAAAGGAAAAACTAATATAGCTACCAAGGCAAGTATTCCTAGTGTTTGTGCAGTTCTGCCATCCTTAGTAGATACCTTTTCATCAGGAGGGATTTTTGCTATTTTCCAACGAAGCAGTTGAAGTCCTACTTTCTCTTTTAGGGTAAGTTTCCGTCCTAGCTTAGCTTGAATTTGTTTTGGCGATAATTGCGAAAGAATGGCGAGGGGAGAAGCGGGCTTTAATAAAACACTTTTGTTAAGTACAGAATCTCCTGGTACAGTTGCAGCGGAAGCGTATACCAGGTTTGTAGAGGATAAAGTAAGGCCCATCAACATTAAGAATGTAAAAAATTTCATAAGGAACTAGTTTTTGAAGGTTTGAGGTAGAACTTTTTCTCAAAGATATGGTGAAAGACTATGTGATTGTAAAAACATTTAAATAAAATCAAAAGTGATTCTCCGATATTCTCTGTTATTTTTGAAAACATATTTTATAATCTACTTTGGTATGACCACTTCTGTAAAGTACTTTTTTACAACTTTAATAATCATAGCGTTCCTTAGTTGTAATTCAAAACAAGAGAAATCCATGCAAAATAATACAGCAAGCTACGCCCTTCGCCTAAAACCCGGACAAGACCTTCGTGCCTCGCTCGACTCCTTTGTAAAGGAAAAAAACATAGAAGCCGGCTGGCTCATTACCTGCGCCGGTAGCCTTACACAGTACAATATCCGCTTTGCAAACCAACCAGATGGCAGTAGCGGCGAAGGTCATTTTGAAATCGTAAGCCTGGTAGGTACGCTCAGTACAAATGGTAGCCACGTACATCTTTCTATAAGCGACAAAACCGGCAAAACCATAGGAGGTCATTTGCTTGAAGGCTGCAAAGTGTACACCACAGCAGAAATAGTAATTGGTACAGCTCCGGATTTAATATTCACCCGGGAAAAAGATGGTACTACAGAGTGGGAAGAATTGCAGGTGAGGGAGAGGGAGTAAAGGAGTAAAAGCTTTTATAACCTCCCTATAGATTGCAGTTGAAAAAACCTCCATTAATAGTCTAATTTATTTTTATTATATCTCTTTTATCCTGGCACAAGTGTTTATTGTCGTTCCTATCAAATTTTGCTTATTAATGTAGTCACAGCCACAGTCTCTTCACTTTCTGTTGTCAGTTTTTATTATCTACCTCGGAAAACTCCCCGCCGGTATATCTATTGGGCCGGTAGGATAGGTAATAAGCCAGCTTTTAAAATCCTGTCGAGCCTCCATGCCGGTCCCGTCTGTTTTTTGGGTAGGGGTACGAATTTTTACTTTCTTGTCAGTATAAAATTCGCGGCCGGTGCGGCTTCTGTCCCAGTACATTTCTTCCGCATAAAGCGTATCGTGTTTAATAATATTTATAACGCGAACGCTGTCTCTAAGGAAAAAAATATTCTCGGATTCTTTGTAGCGGGCATACTTCGCATCAAGGATGCTTTCCCTAAGTCCCTGCTCATTGTAAAAATTTACATGGAGTGTATTAGGAAACTCTACATAAGGCACCGTATCCTGCACCCTGAGCATAAGCGGTGAGGTAAGTATTGCTTTTGTATGACCGCCTATTGTGAAGGTGACTTCTATATCTTTTGCTTCTTCTATGCCAAGCTTTTTGGAGTTGAGGTCTCTTACTTCTTGCTGGCTGTTCTCACAGGCAGACATAAAAAAGCAGCCTACAATGCAGGCTGCCCATATGTATTGATATCTCCTCACAAGCTGTTTATCTTTTTTATTGATACTTGTACTTTTGGAACCAGCGGGCATTCATCGTAACACCAAAACTGAACCGTACGATGCTCTCTCTGAAACCTACATTATCTCTATTCCCTCGTGAACCTACTTCTACAGCAGTATTAAGCGTAACAAACTCCCCTCTTTGCAGTCGTTGAAAACTTGTAAGCGGCAGTCCCGCTCCAAAGCTGGCACCAAATTCTGATCTGTTTTTATCTACGTTTATGTAATCATTGCCATAGTACAACCCAAAGCGGTAGTTTACAAAGCTCCAGTATTTATTTCCCGGAGTTGATGTGGTCGCCGGATAGTATTGTGCACCGGCACGCATCATCCAGTTATTTTGTACACTTGCATCTTTCTCACCAAAAAACCTATAATCGGACCATTTCTGAGTTTCAAAATCTGCGCCTACAAGCCAGTGCGGATTTACATAAGTGAAACCCACATTGTAAGAGCCTGGCATTATTACATTGCCTTTGGCTCCTGTCGTGTATTGTACAGTATCTATAGTTTGTGGATTATCGTTTATGTCTATTGCAAACGTTTCTGCCAGGGCATCTCTGCTTCCACTAAGTTTTTGCTGCCAGTTTGCTACAGCTCCAAATCTTATAAGTCCGGTTTTTGTTGTGATCTTATACTGCAATCCTGTTTGTAAAAACAACCCGCCAAAATTGCTAAAGTTTTCAATATTGGTTCTGAAGTAGGGAAGGCTATCGTTTAGTATAGTGCGGCGGGAACTGAAATCCTTATTGCCAAAAGAGTAACCTGTACTTAGACCCACACTAAAATTTTTTATCTGCAAACCCGTACTTAGGTTTACCTGGTTTAGGCCACCGCTACCCTCGTACAAATCCTGCACGCTATCAATATTGGGTATTCTGCCGGCGCTTGATATTTTATAATTGATGCGGCTTACAGGCTTTAGTCCAAAACTACCTCCCCAGAAAATATCTTTAGTAGCAAGTCTCCTTTTTGTTTTGCCACTGTAGAGCGGAAAACCAAGTTGCAGGTAAGATACATTGAGGTTTGTAGAATTATATTTCTCCGGGCTCACATTGCTTCTAAGGTTTCTTACATCTACCTCTGCACCTACATCAAAAACTGTAGTATTAAGATTAGAAATAGCTGCAGGATTTGCAAAGTTTATAGATTGATAATCTGCATAGCCTGCAGAGATACCACCCATACCCCTGTTTATAATATTTTTATTGGGAATAATGTCGCCCATACCGTACCGGGAGAGCGGCGAGTTTTCCTGTGCTACACAAGAAGCGGAAATTATAAGGGCGAGAGAAAGCAAGCCAGATCTAGTCTTGGTCGCCATTGTTGAGTTCGCTAAGTGCATACAGTCCTTTAAATAAAAAATTATAGTCGGCAAATATCTTGTTTTTAATTCTCTGCGCAAAATACGTTGAATTACCCCCGGTTAAAACGGCGTTAAAGTTGCCGTACTTTTCTTTATACATATTGATGGTCCCGTCAATCTCCGCGGTCATTCCATTGATTACGCCACTCTGCAGATTGGTATTCGTATCATACCCCACGAGCGGGAAAGAAAACTCTGGTTTTACCAGCGGAAGCAGCGCAGTATGGTCGTGCATACTTTTAAAGCGCATATCCAGCCCCGGCGATATTCCTCCGCCCAAAAACTCCCCGTATTGATTTAGAAAATTATACGTGATACAGCTGCCCAACGCTATCACGAGGTTGTGTTTGCCCGGGTAGAAGTGTGCCGCAGCTGCCATAAGCGCCAGACGGTCTGCACCTATAGTTTCGGGTTTGCCCACCGGACTGGTAAAGTTTATTATGGAAGCAGGCGATAATTTGTGGTAGAATTTTGCAGAGGCTAAAATGACTTCTACTTCCGGATCGTGATTGGTCACGGAAGAAAGAATGACCTTACAAGGTGAATATTTTTTCAGAATGTTGTCAATTTCTGCTACAATATTTTCTTCTAATACAAGAACTTCCTGCACCTCGCCGGCATCTATTACAGCTACTTTTTTTCTTGTGTTCCCAAAGTCAAAACAGAGTGTGATCATCATTTGATATTATAAGTTAAACCCGCTAAGATTTTTAAAATGACCATTGAGTTCAATTTTCTGTTTGAGTAATTGCATTTCTTCCAAAATACCTTTCATCTTGCTCAGGTGTCGTTTGAGAAACTCCTGCCTTTGTAATTCCTTCTCCATTTGCAAAACGTAAAATTCATCTTCGAGGCTTAAGCCCACGTGGTGTGCTATGTCAAAACTTGTGAGCTCCTCATCCGTTTTAGAAAATGACTTTTCTGCATTCAGGCTCTTATGAAACTTCCGCATGGCAGAAACCAATTTTTTCATAAGGGCTTTGTTACCAAAGTAATCCACCTGTCTATGACTTACAATAGCACCGCTGTAACTTTTATCCGGTACTTCTTTTATCACCTCCAAAATCCTCACGGGGTTTTCTGCAATGGTTTTAATATCCATGCGTCCGTCTTCATATTTTTTAGACACTTCTTTTATGTGCACCGTTGTGCCCAGGTCAGTCATTTTATTTGCCAGAACTGCAGGAATGGCAAAAGGCTTTTTTTCCTCCAGGCAGTCATTAATCAGTTGTTTGTATTGATCCTCAAAGATGTGCAGGTTAAGCTCCTCGCCGGGAAAAACTACAAGATTAAGTGGGAAAATGGGAATAAAACTAGTCATCTGTCTTACAAATTTTTAAAAGGAAGTTCATTAGGCCACTTCCTGCATATCTACGAGTTTTTTGTAGAAACCGTCTTGCGCTATGAGCACCTGGTGGGTGCCTCGCTCTACGATCTTACCTTGCTGCAAAACTACAATTTCATCTGCATGCTTTATCGTACTTAGCCTGTGTGCGATAACGATAGAAGTACGATTAGTCATTAGCTTATTTATGGCATCCTGCACTAGTCGCTCGCTTTCTGTATCAAGGGAAGATGTAGCTTCGTCTAGCAAGAGAATAGGAGGGTTTTTAAGTAAAGCCCTGGCTATAGTAATCCTTTGGCGTTCGCCACCGCTTAGCTTACTTCCGCGGTCGCCCACATTGCTTTCGTAGCCGCTTTCTTTTAGCTGAATAAATTTTTCTGCATTAGCAATAGAAGCGGCATTTTGTATTTCTTCTATGCTGGCATCTTGCTTACCCAGCGCTATGTTATTGGCCACACTGTCGTTAAATAATATAGCTTCCTGGGTTACGATACCCATTTGCGCTCTTATACTATGAAGCGAAAAATCTTTTATGTCTACCCCGTCTATGAGTACTCTACCTTCTACCGCATCTATAAAACGAGGAATGAGATCCACGAGCGTACTTTTTCCGCTACCGCTGCTGCCCACAATGGCTATGGTCTTTCCTTTAGGAATGGTGAGGTTTATATTTTGTAAAATAGGTTTGCCTGCTTCATGCCCGAAACTCACATTCTCTAATACAATGCTGTCTTTAAAATCTGTGAAGATAACCGGGTTTGCTATCTCTTTTATGCTTTCATTTTCCTGTATAAGTGTTTCTATTCTATCTATACTAGCTGCTCCTTTTTGTATATTATAAGAAGCATTTGTTAGGCTTTTTAGCGGCTGTATGAGTTGGGTAAAGATTGCTATGTACACCAGAAAATCTGCTGCGTTCAATGTAAAACCGGGGTCATTACTCAAAACCATTCTACCACCATACCACAGTATACAAAGCACTGCCGTTATTCCCATTGCCTCGCTCACGGGCGAGGCAAGATCACGTCTGCGATTCGCTTTGTTTTTGAGGTGATACATTTCCTCATTTTCTCCCTCAAACTTTGAAAGCATTTTTTCCTCTGCATTAAAGGCTTTTACAATACGAATACCACCAAGTGTTTCCTCAATGGTAGAAAATAAAGCTCCGAATTTTTGAAGCACCAGCGTATTTTCTTTTTTGAGCGAGCGACCTATCCGCCCAAGAATAAAACCTGAAACGGGTAAAAAAATGATTAAAAATAAAGTGAGCTGCGGGCTCAGTATAACCATGTACACCAGGAATAAAACAATATTAATTGGTTCGCGAAAAAGGCTCTCAAGTACACTTACTGTGCTACTTTCTACATCTGCGAGGTCATTGCTGAGCTTGCTCATAATATCACCTTTGCGTTGCTCGCTAAAGTAACCAATAGGCAGGTTTAATATTTTCTTATACATACTGCTCCGCATATTATTAATGATCCGATTCCGTATAGGGTTGAGCAAATACATGCTTAAATAAGCAAAAAGGTTCTTCAATAAAATGGCAGTAAACACCACAATACAAATAATCATCAAGGCTTTTATGTTCTGTCCCGAGTTTACAATCCCGTATAAATATTCTTTAAAATAATTGATAGGATTTAGTCTACTTGTGCCGCCACCACTGGTTATGGCTTTAAAAGAATCGCCCTGCTTAAAGATGAGCATAAGAAAGGGACTGAGTAGTCCTAGCGATAAAACGCCAAAGATGGCAGAGAGGATATTAAAAGTGAAGTAACTGGCTACCAGGCCGGGGTAGTTCTTTATGTATTTGTAAACTGTCTTTAGACTCTTCATATGTATGCCCCTTCATGGGAAAAGTAAGCTGCAAAGTAACAAAATAAATAAGCTGCAAATTTAATATCATAGGGTCTTGTGACTAACTGCTTATAATCATACATTTTGTCCATTGCTACAGAGCTTCCTATGTAATAAATTGCACTGATCATAAGTATATTAGCAGATGATGTTTTCCCCACTAATTAATACTTATAAGATTTCTTAAGCCCTTTTAGCTTCAGCAGATACATCTTAGCGCACCTGCACTCCTTTCCAAAAGGCAATATGTCCTTTTATATTAGCAGCCGCATCCTTGGGCTCTGCATAGTACCAGGCAGCGTTTTCATTTACCTTACCATCTACTTCTACATGATAATAAGATGCTG
Organism: Ferruginibacter sp.; assembly: GCA_037968795.1. Taxonomy (GTDB): domain Bacteria; phylum Bacteroidota; class Bacteroidia; order Chitinophagales; family Chitinophagaceae; genus Ferruginibacter. The sequence continues at coordinate 275 of JBBKWE010000117.1, read as the reverse complement.
TACCCTTCCACGGGCAAGTGGTTTTATGATCAGAAGGTCCAAAGTATTGCATATCTAAACTGTCTGGCGGGAAATAGGCGTTACTTTCAACCGACACGGTATTATCGCTTGTGGCTATTATTGTATTATTCCAAGTGGCTTGCATAATTATGTTTTTTAAGATAACAATGTATTGCGTTATTTGTTTTCTGTGTTTTTTCTTTAATGGCTATTCGTCCTTTTGCCACAAAGACCCCGAGGCAGGAAGCTGCACGAAGAAGAATTGATAAAAGAGA
>JBBKWE010000116.1:0-2697 GCA_037968795.1 Ferruginibacter sp. | reverse complement strand
ACATTATATTTTTTATAACAATTCATATCGTTCTTCCTTACCCATCTCCAAATTGATAGAAAAAAAGACGATTGCAGAAAAAATTGCACTCGAATTTATATTTTTTATTCCCTAAAAGTAGTAGGGGTATACCTGCTTGCTACCTTACCTTTAAAGCACACGGGTACAGGTTACTTATTTAATGCGCAACTATATACTTCTTATTTCTCAAAACCAAACACCTTAACTATGACTAAGAAATTAAATATTATCCTTCTGTTATTGTTCTGTGTCTCATTTAGCTATGCCCAAAATGTAGCTATAAATGCAGATGGCAGTTTGCCAGATGCCACTGCTATACTCGATATTAAGAGTATTACAAAAGGAGTCTTATTGCCCAGGCTCAAAACCTCGCAGCGCCTGGCACTTACCGCATCTGCTATTGGACTTATAGTCTATGACATAGAAACTCAAAGTTTCTGGTACAAGGGCGATGTAAGCTGGTTTGAGATTAGTAACACAACTTCAAACTTTTGGAAAAAATTTGGCAGCAGTTATATATACAATAAAGACTCTTTGCCAGTTACTATTTCTAATATAGGTCTTAGTGCCCTCAATGACGCTATGCTCAATGTGCAAAAACGCGACCCCTCTACTACGGGCTTAGTAGATTTAATCTCCTTACAGAGATCATCTACCGGCACTGCTACAGATGGAATAGGAGGCGGCATTGCCTTTAAGAATGCTGCAGATAATGCTACAATGACACTTACTAGCAGGATTTATAGCTCCCTCACAGAAGCCGCAGAAGGCACTAATAGATCTTCCCTGGGATTTGTTACATACAATGGTGGTACAGAAGCTATGAGTATGAATATGACGGAATCTGGGCTAAAGGTGGGTTCACTCTCTGCCGCTACTAGTAAGCTTGATGTAGCCGGCGATATAAATGCTGACGGAGAAGTGCATAGAACAGTGACGGGTGATGCTAATATGGTACCTATTGCCTATGGTTGGGTAAATTCTTTTGGTGTTCGGGAGGCGAATAATAGTACATCTAACTTTACCAGTCTTAAAGTATCTGGAGGAAATGGTAAATATGACGTTAGAATAACGGGAGTAAACCTCGATATTGATGATATAGTTGTGGTAGCTACCAGCAGAAGTCTAACTCCACGTTTTATCTCAGTGTACTATGCAAGTAATAGCAGCGGTGAGTTTTCAGTTAATATATGGGATAGCAGTGGAGTTAAGGTAGATGACTCATTTCATTTTGTTGTTTATTTAAAGTAGAAAAACTCCCTTGTTTATCACTTAGCAATCCAGAAAAGTTAAATTGTGACGATAATTTCCGCGAGAACACCGCTAAGGAATTCCTCGAATACCATTTGTTATCACTAAGTCAATTCATGGTAAGATGGGAACAAAATTGTAAAGTAGCTGTCGCTTGTAGACCTGGTGTCTGTTCTATATTAGGTAGTTACCTGTAATTTCTACTAGCCTCCGGTAGTACATGTTCATGTCAATATTCTATTGTATACCTCTTGGAAATATTAGCCATACTGCAGGGCATTATTTACGGGAGATAAAATTATTTTAAATAATTCTTAGTTTTATTTTGCCACTAACTTTTACCCCCCTATCTTTGCAATCCGCTTTTAGAAAAAGGGTGGGCAGTTCTTTTCTCATTTTCAATTACTATTCTGGTTCAAAGTACTATAAACAGGGAGTTGTAGGTAATTCTACACTTGCTGATTGTACTTTTAATAAAATAGTTTTAAAATAAATTTGGTGGACAAAGTGAGTAACCTTACTTTTGCACCCCGCTCAAAAAAAGCGGCTCTTCTTCGAAAGGAAAAAGAGAAAATATTTTGAAAATAAATTTGGTGGTTTGAGTTGCTCACGCTACTTTTGCACCCCGCTGAAAAAGCGGCCACATTTACCCAGGTAATTGGCGGAAAATAAAATTTGAAAAACAAAAAATAAATTTGGTGGTTTAAATAGCTTACGCTACTTTTGCACCCCGCTCAAAAAAAGCGGTTCAGTTCTACGAAATTTTGAGGTTTAGTTTTGATTGTTTCTCTGAAAGAAATTTTAGAAAAATAAAAAATAAATTTGGCTGATAATATAAAGTGCAATAACTTTGCGCTCCCAAAATGAAATATCGAGTTAATCGGAAAGTCATAAAGGAGTGCTGATAAAGCACGAAAGATCTTTGAAAGTTTGGAAACAGTAGCATATAAACAAGGTAAAGTTTAGCACAAATATTAAAAAATAGAATTTGACGTTGATTTCATAGAAATTATACTAGTCTAGTTCAAACAAAACATTTACAATGGAGAGTTTGATCCTGGCTCAGGATGAACGCTAGCGGCAGGCTTAATACATGCAAGTCGAGGGGTAACAGGGAGCTTGCTCCGCTGACGACCGGCAAACGGGTGCGGAACACGTACGCAACCTTCCCATAACTGGTGAATAGCCCTCCGAAAGGAGGATTAATACACCGTAACATTTTAGAGTGGCATCACTTTATTATTATAGACTTCGGTCGGTTTTGGATGGGCGTGCGCCTGATTAGGTAGTTGGTGAGGTAACGGCTCACCAAGCCTGCGATCAGTAACTGGTGTGAGAGCACGACCAGTCACACGGGCACTGAGACACGGGCCCGACTCCTACGGGAGGCAGCAGTAAGGAATATTGGTCAATGGACGAAAGTCT
>JBBKWE010000115.1:0-8568 GCA_037968795.1 Ferruginibacter sp. | reverse complement strand
AAGCAAAATGATATTAAAAAAGTATTGGCTTACTCTACCGTAAGTCAGCTGGGTTTTATGTTTATAGCCCTGGGTACCGGTCACTATGTGGCAGCGGTTTTTCACGTGATGACACATGCATTCTTCAAAGCACTTCTGTTCCTGGGTAGCGGTAGCGTAATACATGCTATGGGCAATGAGCAGGATATTACAAAGATGGGTGGCCTTCACAAACACATGAAAATTACCAGCATCACGTTCCTTATCGGCTGTTTGGCTATTGCAGGTATTCCCGGTTTCTCTGGTTTCTTTAGCAAAGATGAAATTCTTGCCGGTGCATTTGGGTACAGTCCTATCTTATATGGCTTTACACTATTTGCGGCATTGCTTACGGCGTTCTATATGTTTCGTTTATATTTCCTCACTTTTACCGGAAGCTTTAGAGGAACTAAAGACCAGGAATCTCACTTGCACGAAAGTCCATCTGCCATGACTATCCCTTTGATAGTACTTGCAGTCTTAAGTGTTATTGGTGGGTATATAGGTGTACCAGAAGTACTAGGCGGACATCATGAATTAGCAACTTACCTGGCACCCGTTATTCCTGCTGCAAAGGGCCATCTTACACATTCTACTGAATGGATTTTGATGGGGTTATCTACTATATTGGTTATTGTGGCTATTCTTTTTGCCTGGAGCAGATATAGAAAGTATAAGCTTGAAGATATGGATAGCGGCTTGTCGAAAGTACTTAATAACAAATGGTACTTTGATGAATTGTATGATAAAGTCATCAGCAAACCATTGCAAAAAAATGCAGTTTTCCTTAATAATATTATAGAGAATAAGGCCATTGATGGATTAGTAAATGGTGTAGGCAAATTTGTAAACTATGGCGGCAGGCAACTGCGCTGGTTGCAGAGCGGAAATGTAGGAGCTTATGTCCTGCTTATGGTCATAGGCATGATGTTGCTTTTTGTTATTAAACTTTTTGTGTAGGTAAATACAGTTTTACCAGAATAGAATTATTGTATATAAAATAAAATTGTGGGCACATTTATTACTTTCCCGGAACTTTTCATCTTACTCCCTCTCTTGTTTGGGGTAGCGTGTTTTTTTATTAAGAATGGGAATGTCGCTAAGAATATTGCATTATTTGCCAGCCTTATTACTTTGGTGATTGTAGTTACCTCTCTGTGTTATACGGACGTAAAGTATGATCTTTGGAATAATGTGAGTTACGTTTGGCTTAAATATATTGGCGCTACGTATTTTGTGGGATTAGATGGTACTGGCCGCATTCTTGCCTTACTTTCGGCAATAGGCTTCCCACTTATTATAGCGGCTGCTCATCAAAATAAATACGAGAAAACAAATTCTTTTTACGGGCTGCTACTATTGTCGCAGGCGGGCCTCATGGGTGTATTCTGCGCTTTTGATGCACTTACATTTTATTTCTTCTGGGAGCTGGCACTTATACCGGTTTACTTCCTTGCCAGTATGTGGGGGGGTGCTAATAGAGTGAGAGCCACCTTCAAGTTTTTTGCCTACACCTTTGCAGGGTCCCTGCTTATGCTCATAGGAATCATATATGTATACTTGCATACCAGCGGAAAAATGTTTGCGGACGGAACTATAACCCAACATTCCTTTTCTATAAAAGCATTTTACGAAGCCAGTATAACTCCAGATGCCCAGCACTGGTTATTCTGGTTGTTCTTTGTTGCATTTGCAATTAAAATGCCTATCTGGCCTTTTCACACATGGCAGCCAGATGCTTATGACGAGGCGCCTACTACTGTTACAATGGTATTAAGTGGTATCATGGTAAAAATGGGTTTGCTTGCCGTTCTTCGCTGGCTCATTCCTGTGTTGCCGGAAGCAAGTGCTTATTATACAGATGTGGTAATTATTCTCAGTATAATAGGAATAATATATGCCAGTTGTGTAGCCATGGTACAGGATAATCTAAAGCGGCTTGTTGCCTACTCTTCCATTGCCCATATTGGTCTTATGTGCGCTGCCATTTTTGCAATGAATGAAATGAGCGTGCAGGGAATGCTTATACAAATGTTTTCCCATGGTATAAATATTATAGGCTTGTGGATCGTGGTAGATATTATAGAACAGAAAACCGGAGTGAAAAGCATTTCACAACTGGGAGGAGTTGCTACTAAAGCGCCGGTGCTTACTATTTTCTTAGTCATTATTGCTTTGGCTAATATTGCCTTACCGCTTACGAATGCCTTTATTGGTGAGTTTATGATGTTTGCTGGTCTATGGCAGTATAGCAATTGGTTTGCTGCGGTTGCCGGCATAAGTATAATACTAGCTGCTGTTTATACGCTTAACATGATAAGAAGTATTTTTTACGGAAATGTAGCGCCCGTTGTAGAGCAGATTAAAGATATAAATATTTCTCAAAAGCTTATTCTTTCGGTGGTCGTAGTAGCCATTTTTATGATAGGTATATTTCCACAGCCACTTATAGAACTTACAAGGGTTTCTGCAAATTATTTGCTTATGACAATGGGTAAATAAAGTAGGTGGGGAAGGTAAATGGATATTGAAGATTAATTAAGAAAAATGAACGCAATAATATTTTCGGCAATTTTTGGAGTGATACTCATGTTTACAGGAGCATTTGTTGCTGATAAAACTATACCTAAGAATATTGCTATTGCCGGTATTCTTGTTTTACTCATCATGAATGGGATGGAATTATACACTGGCAGTCCTATCTGGAACATTAACAAGATGGAAATGCTACGGGTAGATGGCTTCAACCTTACTTTTCTTGAAGTGCTATTTGCCGCTACCTTATTATTCTTCTTACTCAGCGGCAGAGATGTAGAGCGTGTAGGAGAGCACGTTGCAGAATATTTTGCCCTTATATTTTTTGTACTCTGCGGTGTAAGTTTAAGTTGTACTTACAATACACTCCTATTACTGTTTTTGGGTATTGAGATAATGAGTATTCCTTTGTATGTACTCACGGGCAGCAAAAAAAGTAATCTCAAAAGTAATGAAGCGGCACTCAAGTATTTTCTGATGGGAGCCTTTAGTACGGGTATCTTATTAATGGGGATTGCCTTCCTCTATGGGGGGAATCCTAATGCATCTTTTTATATAAATAATCTTGATCTGGGTGTGGGAAAACTGACGCCCATGATAAGCGTAGGATTGGTCTTCTTAGTAATCGCCCTTGGCTTCAAAGTATCAGCGGCTCCGTTTCATTTCTGGACTCCCGATGTGTACGATGGTGCACCTACTGTGTTTACTTCCTTCATGAGCACGATTGTAAAAGCGGCAGGCTTCTTTGCCTTTCTGCGTCTATTTATGTATTCTTTTGGTGCAGTACAAGATCAGTGGCAGGATCTAATAATATTTATAACGGTAATGACCTTGCTGGTAGGTAATTTTACAGCAGTTTTTCAGCAGAGTGTAAAGCGTATGCTAGCCTATAGTAGTATAGCGCAGGCTGGCTTTATGCTATTGGCAGTTTTCGCTCTCAATGCTGCGGCTAAAGAGGGTTTGCTGTTGTATGCTGCGGCATATTGCTTTGCCACAATAGGTTTGTTTGCGATTCTTATAAAGATGAAAGACTACACCATCGATGGTTTTAGAGGATTAGCAAAAGAACAGCCGGTGTTAGCTTTCTCTGCTACCGTATTTTTACTATCGCTTACTGGTATTCCGCTCACGGCTGGCTTCCAGGCTAAGTTTATGATGCTTGTTGCTTCTGCGCAGTTCGAATCTAAGTTATGGCTTGTAATAGTTGCCGTACTTTTTGCAGCGGTAAGTGCCTATTACTACTTCAGAGTTATTCAAGCGATTTATTTCAGACCAAGAATTGCGGAAGACAATAGTACAATTTGCTACGAGGTGTCGCCCGCTTTTAAAACCTTACTCATTATCACCGTAGCTATTATTATTATAGTGGGTGTTTATCCGGAGTTTGTGGTGGGGTGGATGTATCATTTGTAGCTATTGACACTATACATAATTGTGAAATGGTCTAATCATTATATTTTCGCTAACAGTTTTCTAATTTATTCTCCACAAGTTTTTTACATATATATCTAGACCTATGTGCGGGTACTATTTCGCAAAGGGTTTACACAAGCTAAGAAGAAATAAAAACCCCGCAAGTTTTGCCTGCGGGGTTTTTAAATTGATTCTACCTTATTGTTTTATGATTCGCGAGCGATATTTATTATTGTCACCGTCTACCATAAGAATCATATAGACACCGGGCGACAATGCCCTTAGATCCATTTTGTAGGTATTAATGCCTACGCTTAAGCGTTTATTTCTCACTAGCTTTCCAGTAGCGTCGTACAGGTATAATTGTACCGTACCCACAGAATTACTTCTATTTTCTATCTGCACTTCATCAGTAGCAGGATTTGGGTACACTACAAAAATATCATGCCCTGCACCAGTTCTGGTTATTATTCTTACAACAGAATATGTTTTCTTACCGGTAATATCGTACACGACAATTCTATAATATAACTTATCATATTTGCTATCTGCATCTGTGTGGGTTTTACTTTCCTGCACGCCAGAGTTTGCTGCAGCGTATTCTTTTATTGGCAGGAATGATATACCATCCGCACTTCTCTCTAGTACCGTTCTCTCTAGATCATTTGCGCCGGAGATTGTCCAGCTAGCTATGTTGTTGCTTCCAGATTTGCTTACTTCAAATTTTTCTATCTTAATAGGAAGCACCGCTGGGTTTCCAAAATAGAAATTACTAAAGGAGCTTATGTCGCTTTGCAAATAGTAGTTACCGCCATAGTTGCCTACGGTTATAGGTACGTTTACGCCTCCACCACTATAAGCACTAGCACAGGCTTCTGTTACTTTAATCTCGTTAAGAGCAGCAGCAGAAGTTATTGTTGGATCTACAGCTTCCAGTGCCTGGCGCTCCGATTCCTTAATGTAAATTCTCAGCTTTACGTTTCCTGCGAAAGTGTTGGCAGTTTGCATAGCCAGATTTCGGTCAAGATAATATTGACCGTTATAATCCCTCACTGTACCAGAGGTATTAACAAATAACTGAGAGTTTACATCGCCTACATTTTTGCCATCTGCATAAAATTCTGCAACGATCTCCCCCGCTCCATTCATAATAGGAACCCACATATAATGATTACTATTAGCCGGTCCTATATTCTTTGGAAGAACGGGAGTGCAACTTCCTGTTGCCGATATTGCCGGTAATACAGATATGGTTTCGTCCCAGGCGCAAATTGTGAATTGTCCCTTGTCGTTGGCATTTTTACCCTGAATCCGTAGAAGCACTATTTCTCCTGCTGTTCGGCCTGTAAAGGATATCCTACTGTGATTACCTGCCGGAAATGAATTTGGGTTACCATTATCATCGCAGGCAATTTCAGCAAGGCTACCACATACGTTACTATATGCCGTCATTACCAGGTCATCTACACTAGTATTTATCGGGCTGGTTTGTATAATTACATTTCCTGTAGCAGGGATAGTTACTTTATACCATACGTCGTCTACATTTGCAGTAAGCGCACAGCTAGGGTCGGCCAACCCGATAGTACTTAAAGCGTAAAGTGTGTTTCCTATGGTAGGGTTTGTACAAAAACCATTGGATACAATCAAATTTTCAGCACTAGAGCAATCATCATTTGCGGGAGGTGCGGGCACGCTTTGTATGCAGAAATCAAAGCTTGCAAAATTGTTAGATTCTCTTCCAAATAACCTTAAGGTATAGGTGATACCAGTAGTAAGGCCGTTTACCTGTGTGCTGCCGGATCCAAAGCCAACACTAGCAGAGCAACTAACTGTCGCAGATGTAGCAGGACAACTATTATATAGTGCATAGCCGAGCTGCAAATTTCCATTATTTATTGTGTACACTCCATTACTAAATCTGAAAGTAACAGAGGGAGTAGGTGCAATAAAAGTATACCAAAGGTCATCACTATTGCCGGCAGTACAGGAAGGATCATTTGGAGAACGGGTTGCGCCTGATGTATTGACAGAAACGGCGTTGCTACACGTGGCAGCATCAGGTTCTGTATTTAGAAAAATGGCTCCGGAGCATTCATCATTAGCTGGAGCTGGCGGCACTTCCTGCACACAAAAGTCAAAAGTGAAAAAGTTATTGGCACCAAAGCTATATAGCCTCAGGTAATATTCCGTACCAACTGTGAGCCCTCCAATGATCTCATGTCCACCATTGAATCCCAGACTATTAGTGCAGGCAAAAGTTGTAGAGCTGGTCGGACACGAGCCTTCGTACATGGCATAGCCAAGTCTACTGGAGGATGCTCCTGTTGTTTCTCCGTTGCTGGTATACCGTAATACTACCTGCATAGAGGTAGCAGTAAATTTGTACCAAATATCATCGTTGCTACTTGTTCCACTACAGTCTGCTATAATATTACTTTGAGTAGCACCACTGGTATTAGCCGTTATAGGGTTAGTGCATGTGCTGCCAAATGGATCTACCCCAATTGTTATAGCACCCGCACAATCATCATTAGCAGGTGGTGGCGGCACTGCCTGCACGCAAAAATCAAAAGTGAAAAAGTTATTTGCACCAAAACTGTATAGCCTCAAGTAATATTCCATACCACTTGTAAGGCCTCCAATAATTTCATATCCACCGTTGAAACCTAAACTGTTATTACAGGCAAAGGTTGTAGAGCTGGTAGGGCAGGACCCTTCGTACATGGCATAGCCAAGTCTACTGGAGGATGCGCCTGTCGTTTCTCCATTGCTGGAATAGCGTAATATTACTTGTGTAGATGTGGCTGTAAATTTATACCAAATGTCATCATTGCTGCTTATTCCGCTACAGTCTGCTATAATATTGCTTTGCGTTGCACCGCTTGTATTAGCCGTTATAGGGTTAGTGCAGGTGCTGTTAAATGGATCTGCGGGTATAGTTATGGCGCCTGCACATTCATCGTTGGCCGGTGGTGGGGGCACTGCCTGCACACAAAAATTAAAAGAGAAAAAGTTATTAGCACCATTACTATAAAGCCTCAGGTAATATTCCATACCGATTGTAAAACCACCAATGATCTCATATCCTCCGTTGAAGCCCAGACTATTATTACAGGCAAAGGTTGTAGAGCTCGTCGGGCACGATCCTGTATATATGGCATAGCCAAGTCTACTAGAGGATGCGCCTGTCGTTTCTCCGTTGCTAGTATATCGCAATACAACTTGGGATGATGTGGCTGTAAATTTAAACCAAATGTCATCATTGCTGCTTGTTCCGCTACAGTCTGCTATAATACTGCTTTGTGTTGCACCGCTTGTATTAGCTGCTATAGGATTAGTGCAGGAGTTGCTAAATGGATCTAGCGGTATTGTAATAGCACCTGCGCAGTCATCATTTATGGGGGCAGGCGGCACATCTTGAATGCAAAAATTAAAGTTTACGGTGCTGACATTACTAGTACCATATAACCTTATATAATAAGTTGTACTAGCGGTAAGCCCGGTTAGGATTTTATATCCACTTCCAAAACCAAAATTATTATCGCAACTTATCTCTGTAAGACTGCCGCAAGATCCGCCATATAATGCATAGCCTAAAAATCCCGTTCCTCCTCCTGCATAGACAGCATTAGAAAATCTAATAACAGCCTGGGGAGAAGTAGCCACGAAGCTATACCAGATGTCATCATTGGCAGCAGATATGCCGCAGCTCAACGCTTCGGGGGAGGCAGTGGAACCAAAGGTTGATGCAGAATTGCTACTGGCACATGTAGCTCCATAAGCCACAGTTGTTACCATAAGTGCTCCGGTACATTCATCATTGATAGGAATCTGAGCACTAAGTGTATTTATTGAAAAAAAAGTGACTAGGAATAGGAATAATTGCTTCATAGAATTTAATTTTAGAAATGTGGAATGTTGGTTTGTTTAAATTTAATTCTTAATTAACATTTCGGCAAAAAAAATAATTACAATAAAAGTCTGATTGTCACTAGTTTAAAGTGTATGTTTTATATTTAATACTTATTTGCAAGTCGATTTTTGGAAAAATAATCTAAACTCTTGGTTTTCAGTCTTCCTTCTGATAGAGGAATAGCGGATTTAATTCCCTCTCTAAGAACAGTGGTAGGATAATTTTAAGCACAAAAAAACCTCCTATACTTACGCATAGAAGGATTTGTTTTTTTTATGGGGTAATTTCTTAGAAATCTCTGTTGTAACCACCACCGCTGTTGCCGCCGTAGCCGCCACCGCCGCGATTTCCACCGCCGCCGCCGTATCCACCGCCACCGCTACGCTTCTTATAACCTTCTCCTTCCGGACGAGGTTGAGATTCGTTCACGATAAGCTTACGACCTTGCACTTCAATTTCGTTTAGACTAGCGATAGCAGCTTTCGCCTCATCTTCGCTTTCCATTTCTACGAAACCGAATCCTTTGCTACGGCCATTCATCTTGTCTTTAAGAATTTTTGCACTGCTTACAGTACCATGCTCGCTGAAGAGACTGTTTAGGTCTTCGTCAGTCATAGACCAACTTAGATTTCCTACGTAAATGTTCATTGTAATAACTTTTAATAAATAAATTAATTAATAATGCC
>JBBKWE010000114.1:0-20229 GCA_037968795.1 Ferruginibacter sp. | reverse complement strand
CACAAAGCTTATTGTGCTGTGCTTACATATTCCCCTGCACGCTGGCACAAAAAATAAAGAAGACTTGTATGCCGTGCTCGGAGACAGAAAAGTTCACGTGATGAGCGGACATACGCACTACAATGTAAATGACATTCATAATAATGTTTATGAGCATAATCATGGTGCCGTCTGTGGTGCCTGGTGGACAGGTCCCATTTGCGAAGACGGCACACCTTGTGGCTATGGCGTATATACGGTACACGGAAATGAACTAAGCTGGCAATACAAAGTCACAGGTAAATCGCTGGAGGAACAAATGGCATTGCACATTATAAACCAATCTCCTTCAGAAAAACAAGTGATAGCAAACATCTGGAATGCAGACCCTTCATGGAAAGCAGAATGCTGGGTAGATGGTAACCAGATAGGCTCAATGACGCAATACGAAGGCTTTGATCCCGGTGCATACGCAGCACTTCTTGGCCCCAACCTACCAGCTACCCGGAGCTGGGCAGAACCCAAACTCACAGCCCATTTATATAAAATTTCCATTCCTGTAACTGCCAAAAATGTGAAGATCGTGGCAACCGATCGATTTGGAAAAACATTTTCCTCTACTCATCTAATGTAACTAACATGAAACCATTTTTTGTTTTTAGTATTTTGTCTTTCTTTTTTACTGCTGCTACTGCTCAGGCAAAATGGGACAGCACTTATCGTCCGGGAACCTACGAAAACCAAGTAGCACATTTCAAAGCTTTTCCTAATTCTAAGAAGGACGTTGTTTTTTTTGGGGACAGCATTTTTGATTACATCGATTGGAACGAGTTGCTGCAGATGAAATATGCGAGAAACCGTGGCATCTCCGGCGATATTACTTTTGGTTTGTTGCAAAGATTGGATGAAGTAACGGAAGGTAAGCCGGCTAAGGTTATTATCCTTATTGGTATTAACGATATTGCCCGCAATATTCCTGATGCTGTTATTTTACAGAATTATGAAAAGATTATTCATAGGATAAAAACGGAGTCGCCCCGCACAAAAATTTATTTTAATACCCTAATGCCCGTAAATAATACTTTCTCAGTCAAAAGTCATTTTAATAAAGATGAGCACATAGCTTATATCAATCAGCAATTAGAACAGATTTGTAGCAGAGAAAAAATTACGCTTATAAATATGCACGACCCGTTTCTGGATAGCGAGAAACGATACGATAAAAAATATACCTACGACGGGCTGCACCCCAATGTGGAAGGGTATAAGAAGATGGCGGAAGTATTTAAAAAATTCCTCTAAAAAATGGCAGCATATAGAGCTGAAACTTATTTTTAATAAAAATACTCTGCCTTATAAGGATACCGTATCTGATACATCTCCCTTACTTTATTTAAAATTGTTTGGCGTAGCGGTGCCAGATTAGTGCGCTCCGTAGCAGATACAAAAACACAATTGCCATCAGTATCCCGCTGCCACTTTTCTTTAAGGTCGGTGATAATTTCTTTTTTTACGTCATCGCTTAGCCATTCGTCAAAGGTCTGCTCCTCATATTTATCCCATTTATTAAAAATGGTAATAGTAGGCTTTTCATCTCCGCCTATTTCATGCAGGGTTTTCTTTACTACGGCAAGTTGTTCTTCAAACTGTGGGTGACTTATATCTACCACATGCAGCAGCACATCTGCTTCTCTCACCTCATCCAGCGTGCTTTTAAAACTCTCTACCAGGTGATGGGGTAGCTTGCGGATAAATCCTACGGTATCGCTCAGGAGAAAAGGCGTTTGCTCAAAAACCACCTTGCGGGTAGTAGTGTCCAGCGTGGCAAATAATTTATTTTCGGCAAAAACATCTGCTTTGCTCAGCACCGTCATAAGCGTGCTTTTGCCCACGTTCGTATACCCTACAAGTGCTACTCTTATGAATTCTCCTCTTTCTTTTCTTTGGGTAAATGACTGTTTATCTATAGCCGCAAGTTTCTTGCGTAGCACATTTATTTTGTCTTTTACAATACGTCTATCGGTTTCTATCTCCGTTTCTCCCGGACCTCTGCTGCCTATACCACCACCTTGCCGTTCCAGATGACTCCACATACCTTTCAGGCGAGGAAGAATATATTGGTACTGTGCCAGTTCTACCTGCGTTTTTGCTTGGGCAGTTTGTGCCCTCCGGGCAAAAATATCCAGTATAAGATCACTACGGTCTATGGTTTTGCAGGCGATAACTTTTTCTATATTGAGAATCTGGGAGCCGGTAAGTTCATCATCAAAAATGACAAGGCCTATATCGCCTTTGGCTTCTATATAGTCTCTTATTTCTTCTAGCTTTCCTTTACCTACAAAGGTTTTCCTATCAGCGTGCTTTAGTCTTTGCATAAACTTTTTTACAGTCTTAGCACCGGCAGTTTCTGCCAGGAAAGCAAGCTCCTCCATGTATTCTACAATCTGCTGCTCAGTATTATCGTTTTGTATCACGCCTACAAGAATGCATTGCACGTCTTGTTGCATTATGTCTTTTTTATCTAGCAATGGGCTATTGGGCTTTAGTTATGTATTAAGAAATATTGTGTTTACAAAAGGAAGATAAGAAAATTAGGGTAGTATGCCGTGTAATTATGAAGGCTGCATTTAAATTTTCCGCAAGGGTTGTCAAACCCGTGTACAGGTTATTTAAGTTTAGAAGGGTTGACACTCCTTTACCTTATGACTCCATACAAGCGTACAACACTTAATGTTTATGTGCCTATACAAACTTAAAAAAAACGATGAGATTTACCAGAACATACGCTGAAGAAATGACGCAGCATTTATTTTCAAACATAATGGAAATCACACCACAACCCATTATACAAAACTGCAAGAAAGAAAACTGCAGGAATACATACTAATTTCCCAGGCTCGAATGGTTTTTAGAAGCCTCTACCCATTTTTCCATAACCTCACATTGGGTGTAGTCGCTGTCTATTTTTATGTAATAGTTACTCAGCTTGTTGGCAAACCACTCTTCTAAAGCATTATCTTTTTTCGCTGCTAGCGCCTGCTCCGCTATTTTGCTATAGTCATCATTCATATTCTCTCTATGCGGATCAGTCTTAGTTCTCAGGTAGATGATCTTCACTCCCTTTTTATCTCTTTGATCTGTAAAACTAAAAGGCATACTGTACTCTCCTGCACTCAGTTTACTTAGCGCAGGTATCATATCCTTGTCTAGCTGGTCTATAGTGAGAAAAGTACCGCCACCCTGGCTTTGAAGCATTCCTGCGGTGAATTTTGCATTTTCATCATCACTATATTTATTTACTGCAGTACCAAAATCTATTGTGCCAGCTATTAGTTGTGCTCTTACACTATCCAGTTTTTTTTCTGCCTGCGCTATTTGTATAGAAGTTACCGGCGGAATTTTAAGGATATGCCGTACCACAGCATCATCGCCACTGCGGCTAATAAGTTGTACAATATGATATCCAAATTGTGACTTAAATGGAGAGCTTATCTGACCTTCTTTAAGAGTAAATGCCTTTTGTAAAAAAGTAGGATCGAATAGTTTCTCGGTCCGGTTCATCTCAAACATTCCTCCATTTTGCTTGGCAGAAGGATCATCGCTATATAGACTGGCAAGAGTTTTCATGTCTCTGCCACTTTCAATTTGCGTTTTAAATTCTTTCAATTGCTCTATAGCATATTCATCTGCTTCTCTTTCAGCTTTTGGGTAAATGATAATCTGTCCAATTTCTACTTCAGACTCATAAAAAGGAAGACTATCTGTAGGAATACTTTCAAAATATTGCTTTACCTCGTAAGGCGTTATTCTCACACCATTCACAATCTTATTGCGCATATCAGTAGCCATCTTCTGGTCTTTTATAGGCGCACGCATATCTTCTTTAATCTGGTAAATGGTTTTGCCGGCAATCTTTTCCAAGGCTTCGCGGCCTCCATATGCACCTATATAATTTCTTATTTTATTATCAATTTCTATCTCTACTTCCTCGTCTGTAATAGGAAGTGAATCTTTTTCTGCCTGTAATACAAGCGCTTTTACGTTCAAATCTTGCTCCAGGGCATAACAGATAGCATTGTCTGGCAATTCTATTCCCTGGCGTTGCATATCAAGTAACTTGTTTTCTACGTCACTTTTTAGCACGATCTTATTTCCTACTACCGCTATGATCTTATCTACAACAAGGGTCTTTGGCTGTGCTATGGCTGCAGCTGTAGAAAGAATAAGAGCACAGAATATTATACTTTTCTTCATAAACATTTCTTCAAAATTATACCGCTATCCTTTATGTGCAGATATGCGGCTGCCAAAGTTCGATAAAAAATTCGGGAGAATAGGGAAAGAGGCTTGCGATATGGGCATTTAACAAATTATTTTGAGGGGAAAAGACATGCACACCCCTTGCGTACCGCAATTTTTTTACTTTACCCAATTGAAGGGACGTGAATCTTTTTGTGAGAATTAATAATTATGCTTTGTCTTCTGCGAGTAACTCTTCCCAATACTCTGCCGCTCTTCTTGTATGCGGAATCACGATGCTGCCACCTACCATATTAGCCACTGCAAAAACCTCGTACACTTCTTCCGTGTTCACATTGTTTTCATAAGCTTTTCCCAAGTGGTACTTAATGCAATCATCGCAGCGCAGCACCATGCTCGCTACCAACCCAAGCATTTCTTTGGTTTTTACGTCAATAGCTCCTGCTGCATAAGTATGAGCATCCAGGTTCCACATACGCTTTATTACTAGATTATCTTTTGATAAAATGACCTCGTTCATTTTTTCGCGGTATGCATTGAATTCTTTTATGTTTTCTGACATAATATTATTTTTATTGTTTTTGTCTTGTACCTAAAATTAAAATTGCCACTGCAAATATACAGTGGCAAAGTCGGCTACTCTAGCCGCAGATTTTTTTGTAGCACGCTATCGGTTACTTTGCAGCAACCTGAGGCGTGCCTTTCATATCTGTAGACATTTATACCTCCTTTTTTTTTGATGAGGTTTAAAATTAGGAAATAATCTTAAAGTGAAAAAGCGAATCCTTCAGTGGAAAGAATATTTTTTCCCATTTAGCAAATTCAATAAACGGAACAAAGTTCATTGAAATGGAAAATAAAACCGGGTACATAGATATGCACCCGGCCTTCATTCAAACTTAAACAAAAACAACACTACTTTTTTAATGTGCTAATTAGTTTAATGTGCTTATGTGCTAATTAGTTCAAACTTTCGATCTTAAGGTGATTTTAGAAATGATACTTTACCATTATAGCTATATGCTATCTATAATAAGATTTACATTGTACAATTAGCACATTAATCAACCAGCACATTAAAACCCTACCGTCACTCCCAGCTTCAATCCCTGGTTATAAGCATTCACATTTTTATTAGCATCTATCCTTTGCAATCCGTAATCATATGAAGCCTGCAGGCCAATGGATTTGCTTACATCAAATCCTACTCCGGCGCTCACGCCCATATCCCATTTATTAAATTGGTTGCTCACGTCTATATTTTTATTGAGCAGATTTATGCCAAGGATTCCTGCACGGGTATTAAAGTTGGCACTCGCCAGGTAACTAAATTGCGGACCCGCAAATACTTTGAAATTATCAATTTTGTATTGCAGCAGAATAGGAATATCTATATAATCTGTTTGTAATTGTGCTCTTGCATTTATACCCAGAAAGTCTAGTCCTTTAAAGTTGAGTGCACCTTGCAACTCATACCCTTTTTGCGTATAATATACTCCGGGCTTTACAGAAAGACCATCGCCCAGCGGGATATCTGCAAAGGCACCAGCATAGAAGCCAGTTCTGTTTTTGGTGGTAACCATTCCATCAGCATAATCTATTATGGAAGAAAGATTATCAACAGCGTCGCCCCGCACACTGGCAGAGGATAATCCGGCGCTCACACCGAATGTGGCTTTGTCTTGCGCAAAACCGGCAGTAGAAAATGCAAGAGATAAAAGAAGTAAAATTTTATTTTTCATAATTTTTTGCAGAAACAGATTTTACAGCCGTTCTTATTCTTAAGAAAGAAATGGAAGGCAAAAGATTAATGAAGGGGAACTAAGTTTTTGTTAAAGGAGAAAGAGGTATTGTATGAACTTTGGATTATCAGACTTCTCTAATTGTTTGTTGCCATCGAAAAGAAAAACAAGCAAAGTAGCGCAAAGAAGAAGGGGATGTATAGCGGCTAAAATTTTCTTTATGTCCTTTACGTTATCCTTTGCGTTCTTTGCAATACATTTAAGTCTTACAAAATAAAATACAGCTGCAAGTTTCCATCATCATAGTAAACTACAACGTAAAACACTTTCTTTCTTTGTGCTTAAGCAGTGTTATAGCCGCTACGAATACTATAAAGGCTGAATTTTTTGTAATAGATAATGCATCTACTGATGGGAGTAAAGATTTTTTTACTAATAAATTTTCTTCCGTACAGTTTGTATGGAATGAAGAAAATGTAGGTTTTGGCGCAGCTAATAATCAGGTCTTGAAAGATTGTAAGGGAGATTATATCTTGTTTTTAAACCCGGATACCATCCTGCCAGAAGATTTTTTCAAAAGGCTGTTTTCGGAAATTGATTCCCTGGCAGATGTAGGTACCATAGGCGTGCGTATGATAGATGGCGAAGGAAAATTTCTGCCAGAAAGTAAGCGCTCTCTGCCATCACTGCTTTCTACTTTTTATAAAATGACGGGCCTGGCAAATCTATTTCCCAGAAATGTAAAAATAGCTTCCTACTACGCCGGCGCGGTGGGCGAAAATGAAAAAGGAAAAGTGCAAATTTTGAGTGGTGCCTGTATGCTTTTATCAAGTAAAGCAGCTAAAGCAACCAATGGCTTTGATGAAGATTTTTTCATGTACGGAGAAGATATTGACCTCAGCTACAGAGTGCTTAAAGCCGGCCTGGCAAATTATTATGTGCCGCTTACTATCGTGCATTACAAGGGAGAAAGTACCAGTAAGTCTTCCGATTCTTATTATAAAAATTTCTATGGAGCTATGAAGCTCTTCGTGAAGAAGCACTACAACCAAATATATGCCGCTAGCCTAAAACCTGTAATAACTGTAGTAGAAAAAGCGGCAGTGCTCAAGCGAAAGCTAAAAGGAAAAGATAAGGAGAGCTCCGCTACGCAAGAAAACAACTGGCTAATGCTTACCGAAATAAAACTTCCAAAAAATTATACTCCTGTAAAAGATCATGATGCTATCGCGGAAAAATTTTATTCTATTGTAGAGCAGCCACGACCTCTAAATGATAGAACGGAAGTATTGCGAGAATGGTTGATTAAGAAAAAAGTAAAAATTGTCATTTTAGGCGACGATAGGTTTTCCTACAAAACTATCATAGAAATTATAGAGATGCTTTCTGGAATAGAAAAAATATATGTACTCGCTACCGCTACAAATAGTCTGGTATATGGCGGTAATAGTTTAGAAAATGGATTGGCTGTTTCGGTGCGCTAGAGACGCGCTATAAATTCTGAAACAGCATTGGAAAGATTCCCCCCCTTAATCTCTCTCTTATTAAAAGAATAGGATTCTACTGCCTTTATCGCTTTATCTATAGTGAATTCTTCTTCGGTTAAGAAAGGAAAGAATCCTTTGGCACTTAGGTGCTCTGCAAGATATTCCTGCTCCGTTTGCCCCGGAGTGGGAATAAGGCAAGCGTCTTTTTTCATTTGAAAAAGATCCATTACAGAACTATAACCACTTCTGCAGATCACGATTTTACTCTCAGCAAGGTAGTCTTGCAAGTCTTTGGTGCCGCAGTGATTGTAAATGGTAGTATGCTCATTTATCACTAGCTTTTCCTGAGAAGCAGGCAACCCTCGTAGTAATATTGCACTCTTGTTCAAATCTTTTAACTCCTCTGCAATCTTTTTTTCTAAAATGGTTCTCATAGGCTCTGGGCCGGAGAGCATAATCATTATCTCATACAGTTTGGGAGCCGGAGTTATTTTAAATCTAGATAACGTTCCTATATATTCTACGGGTATGGAAGGAAGTTTCTTAGGATGAGAGAGTAGTCCGGCAATACTGGTTTCAGCTTCGTAATCTGGGACCCAGCAGCGATTAAACTTATTTAAGAAAAAGTAATTGCACCGTAGTGCTATTCTGTTTAGAAATTTACTTCCTGTAAGTATTTGTAACTGATGCGTAATGATCACAGATGGTTTTTTTTTATACCTAAAACCCAGCCGGTTATCTGAGATTACTCCATCTATTTTGAGCTCCTGTACTTTCTTTTTTACCCACTTGTTCTCTTGTAGTATTGCCTTGTTTATTTTTGGCAGTTGTGCAAGGATTCGAAACATAAAAAGATTCTTCCGTGTTGCATACTCAATATTATACCCGGGAATAATCAGAAAATTTGCGGAGGGGAATTCCTGCTGCAGCATCGTTTTTGTAGCCCCCTCGCAAGCGATATATACCCGGGCACCTTGTTTAAGTAATTCATGTACAATAGGGATGCACCTGGCAGCGTGCCCCAGCCCCCAATCAAGAGGGGAGAGAAGAATTCTTTTCTGCTTGGTATTTATGTTAATGTTCAATCTATTCATTTACTTGTTGCAATATTTTATATAGGAAAATGATTATCTTGTCCTCCAAATCCAGCAATTAAAATAATATTGAAACAAAAGTGAGGTTTTTCTCGTTTATAGAATTAGATATTATGGTTTTTGAATTATTGAATGTGCGCAGATTCTTTGACTCCACATCATGTAGGTCTTGTAATAATGATAAATGACTATTATATATGAATAAAGTTTTTAGAATAACTACTGTGCTTCTACTTGCTGCCAGCCTTCTGCTAGGCGGTTGCGCTTCTTCTAAGAAGGGTTGCGGATGCCCCAGCAAAAAGGGAATGGTAGGTTACTAGGATGGAAAGCTGTTGCTAACAGATTATGTTTAATTATGAAAAATACATCGCGAGACTTATTGGTTCTTTTTAAAGAAGACGTGATGAGCCCCCAAGCTGTAGAGCAAGAGGTGGGGTGGCTGCACGATCTGCTTTTTCAAGTGGAGCGACTTGATAATTTTGTACATGCCCACGAACTTATTGATATAAATAGGTACAAAATTGTAAGCAAACCAACAGAGATAAAGAAAGCTATACGCCAGGGAATTATGAGGCCATTTCTGTTTCTCAACAATAAAAATTAGAACCGCCCTTACTTGAGTTTATCTAAGCTGGCAGTGAATTTTGTCATTACAGATTCAATATCCTCAACTTTACAAGTACCTACACTCAGTCTATACCAGCTATTATTTTTATCAGCACCAAAAGAACTAAAAGGTACTAAAGCTATCTGCGCATCATTTAAAATATAAGCAGTTACATCAGACTGGGTATCTAATACTTCACCAGTCTCCGTTTTTTTCCCCGTAAGATTTAATTGTACAGTAAGGTAAATGGCAGCCTGCGGTGGAACAGCATCTACAGCGTACCCTTTTTCCCGTAAGCGATTAAAGCCATTATAAAATTTTTCTAAGCGCTCTGCTATTTTTGTTTTAAAGGGAAGAAGAAATTTGTCTACATCTTCCTCATTTGATAAAAACTTAGCCACGGCTTTTTGCTCTGCCATAGGAGCCCAGCTCCCAATATGGCTGTTTAAGCTTTTCATTTTGTCAATGATGTACTCGGGCCCTATAGCCCAGCCTACTCTAACTCCTGTAGCAGCAAAAGCTTTACTTATTCCATCTATATATATAGTGTAATCTTTCATTGCAGACCGCACAGATACCGGGCTATGATGTACTGTGTCTCCGTAGGTCAGCATCCAATATATCTGGTCATACAACACAAAAAGTTTTTTTTCTTCTGGCCCTCTACGTTTATTTTCTTCAATCACTAGGTCGCAAATTGCTTCCAGCGTTTCTTTAGTAAACACAGTGCCAGTGGGGTTGAGTGGAGAGCACAATGACAGGAGTGTAGCATCTTTTATAAACGGTGCAATTTGCTCTGCAGTAGGCATAAAATTGTTCTCTTTTGAGCATTGTATTGTTATATGCTCCGCATTATTAAAATTTGTGTAATGGTTATTATTCCAACTAGGAATTGGGTAAATTACTTTGTCGCCTTCATCCAGCAGAATTCTGTACGCAGCATAGATAAGAGGTCTCCCGCCATTGGAAATTAAGACCTCATTTTCAGTAAGGCTAATTCCGGATTTTTTAGATACGAAATTTGCAACAGCCCTGCGCAAGTCTGCCTCGCCAGGGGCTGCGGGATAGGTTGTATATCCTTCTTTGTAGGCATCTGCGATGTATTGCTCCAGAAGTTTTGGTATAGGAAAAACTGCAGAATCAAAATCGCCTATGGTGTAATTATATATATTATTGCCAGCTTTGATTTTCTCTTTTATGGTAGCACCTAGTCGCACTATCTCAGAAGCAACAAGAGTTTCTGCCAGATTGCTCAGTTTTTTATTACTCATATGGAAATTTGTTTTTGGGCTGGCAAAAGTAATTATTTACAAACTGTACTGCAAATCCTTCATTTGCTGTAAGTAAGGCAACTTTAAATTACACTTATTATTTCATTATCTAAGAATTCTAGATTATGTATGAATAAGATTCCAACTATTGGTTGCTGAGATAAACTGTTTACAATTTACAGTTTGCCCCGGTTTTATTCTCCTATTGTGAAAATAGACGCTAGAAGTAACTGTATTCGTTTCGGAAACGTTGCCAGCAAAAAGAAAACCCCCTAATTTCTTATTATCCCTTTTCCTTCTTTAAATTTGTGGAAATCTCAGATAGCGCTGTCGGTAAGATTAAATCTTTAAAGTATATTTACCGGCTACATATCTAAATTTAGAAATAACGTATGTTCAATTTAATACTATTTGGCCCTCCGGGAAGTGGTAAGGGTACCCAAAGTGAAAAAATTATAGAGAAGTATGAACTTATTCATCTGAGTACAGGTGATCTGCTTCGTTCGCAAATAAAACAGGAAACTGCTCTGGGGCTGGAAGCCAAAAAATTTATGGATAAGGGTCAACTTGTACCAGACGAGGTGGTGATAGGTATGATAAGCACAGCCCTGGAAGTAAATCCAGATGCAAAGGGTTTTCTTTTTGACGGCTTTCCTCGCACAGCTGCGCAGGCAGAAGCATTGGATAAGCTGCTCAAGTTTAAAGAATCGACTATATCTGTGATGATAGCTTTAGAGGTATCTGAGGAGGAGTTGGTAAAACGGTTATTGAACCGCGGTAAAACCAGCGGCAGGCCAGATGATGACAATGAAGAGGTAATACGTAACCGAATTGCAGTGTATAATAAAAAGACTGCCGCCGTAGCAGACTATTACAGAAATTTCAATAAAGTAATTACTGTAAAAGGAGAAGGTAGCGTAGATGAAATATTCAGCTCCTTAAGTGTAGAAATAGAAAAACGTAATAAGCCAGTATACACAGAAGAATAGTGCCGCGTTTTTCCAAAACTAAAAATACCATGACCGGAGATAAAGAAGCTTATGTTACAGCAGGTTTGGTGGATACATTACAAAATCTTGAAGAAGATTCTGTGCCTAAGTGGGGAGTTATGAATGCGCAGGAAATGGTAGAGCACGTAAACGATTTTTACAATATCTCTTTGGAAAAAATTGTCTTACCCTGCCTTACGCCGGCAGATCTTCTACCAAAGTACCGCGAATTTTTATATAGTGATAAGCCTTTTAAAGAAAATACGAAAGCACCGTCGTCAGTTTTAGGAAACGAGCCTTTGCCTCTGCGTACTTCTTCTCTTGAAGATGCAAAAACTATTCTAACCCTTACGGTGAATAAGTTTAAAACCTATTTCGACTCCAGAGAAGGATATACATCTGTGCATCCGGTTTTTGGGGCACTCACTTATGAGGAATGGTGTCTGTTACACTATAAGCATATACAACATCACTTTAATCAGTTTGGATTACTGGGTTAACACCCGTGCTCTGCACTACACTGACCACCTTCACATTTAAGCCATACATTCATCACTATAAGTCTTGTTGTCGCTGCGGCGTACGGGTTTGTAATCCTGTGTGCAAATACAACCTTTAAGGGGTAATCCTTTGCACTCTGTTGAACTCTCATTGGAGCGGCCTCCCGACCAAAGCAATAGGTAAGTCCTTATCTCGCTATTATCTGATATCAGTATTGTTTCCCCGTGATGCTTTTTATAAATTTGTAATTATTATTAAGGAAGAGTTTGCCGCCCTTTCGCTTGTTAATGAAGTGGTAAGCAATTTTTTTTCGCTTCAAGAGCAATAAAAGAACTTACTTGCCATGCCCGCTTGTGGCAGGAGCGGAGGCTTTTAAAATTGATTAAATATCAAAATGAAAAAATTAGAAAATTATATTTTAGGTTCGTGGAGCACTGGCGATGGTGACGGACAACTTTTATACGATGCCGTGTCACAAGTACCTATTGCAGCCGCAACTACTAAAGGGATTGATTATGCTGCGGTATTAAACTATGCCCGCACGGTAGGTAATCCTGCGCTGCGTAAAATGACTTTTCAGGAAAGAGGAAGAATGCTCAAAGCACTGGCAAAACACTTATTGGAGCATAAAGAAAAATTCTACCAGATAAGTTATGCCACGGGTGCTACCAGAATAGATAGCTGGATAGATATAGAAGGTGGCATAGGCAATCTCTTTAGCAATGCTTCTCTCCGCAGGCGTTTACCAGATGAGTCTTATTGCCTGGATGGAGATGCCATAAACCTGAGCAAGGGAAATACATTTATTGGGCATCATATACTCACACCAAAAGAAGGAACTGCCATACATATAAATGCTTACAATTTTCCTGTGTGGGGCATGCTAGAAAAAATAGCTGTGAATCTGCTCGCAGGAATGCCTGCGGTAGTAAAGCCGGCGACGGTTACAAGTTTTCTTACTGAAGCGGTTGTAAAAGAAATTGTAGCCAGCGGTATTTTACCCAAAGGCGCATTGCAACTTGTATGTGGCAGTGCTGGAGATATGCTTAGTCATGTGATGTCGCAAGATGTAGTCACATTTACAGGTAGTGCAAGCACAGGTGTAAAGCTAAAAAGCCAGGAAAGAATTTTGCTGGAGGCTGTCCCATTTAATATGGAAGCCGACTCCCTTAATTGCATTGTGCTGGGCGAGGATGTAAACCCGGAAATGCCGGAGTGGTCCCTGTTTATTAAAGAAGTAAAAAAGGAAATAACCGTTAAAGCAGGGCAAAAGTGTACTGCCATTCGCAGAATATTTGTTCCGGAAAATAAAATGGAAGCCATACAAAAAGAATTGCAGGAGGCACTGGCAAAAACAGTAATAGGCAATCCTCGTAATGAGAAAGTAAGAATGGGAGCGCTTGCCGGAAGGGAGCAGCAAGAAGAAGTAGCCGCTCAGGTACAAACTTTGTTGGGCGCTTCGCAAATAATATATGGTAGCCTGGGAGATAACATCGCTGTGCTGGATGCCGATGCACAGGTAGGGGCTTTTATGAGCCCACTGTTATTGCTTAATGAAAAACCGCTGGTAAATGAAGCTTCGCATAATGTGGAAGCCTTTGGCCCGGTAAGCACACTTATGCCTTACAATGGAATAGAAGAAGCCATTGCTTTGAGTAAAATGGGCAGGGGAAGTTTGTGCAGCTCTATCGTTACTGCAGACGGCCGCATAGCCAGAGCATACGTGCTGGGGGCAGCCTCTCATCATGGGCGTATACTAGTGCTGGATGCTGCTTGTGCTAAAGAAAGTACAGGCCATGGTTCGCCGCTACCAATGCTGGTGCATGGCGGCCCGGGCAGAGCTGGTGGGGGTGAGGAAATGGGAGGATTGCGAGGCGTAAAACATTATCTGCAACGTACTGCCATACAGGGATCTCCTACAATGATTACGGCAGTAAGTAATGTCTTTCAGGCAAATGCAATAGGGAATAGCACAGAGGAACATCCTTTTAAAAAATATTTTGAAGACTTGCGCATAGGCGACCAAATCATAACTGAAAAGAGAGTTATTACGGCAGATGATATAGATAAATTTGCAGCTTTAAGTGGCGACCAATTTTATGCTCACCTCAGAAATACTGATTTTAATCACACCATGTTTGAACAACAGGTGGCCCATGGATACTTTATAATGAGTGCAGCAGCTGGATTGTTTGTAAGTAGCTTTGAGAAAAATCCTGTGCTTCTTAATTACGGGATAGATGAGCTACGGTTCACAAAACCAGTGTATCCTGACTCCAGCATTTACATACGATTCTCTTGCAAAGAAAAAATAGCGCAAGAGCAAAAAGAGATCACAGAAGATACAGAACTTACAATAGGCCACGATATACCTAAAGGAATTGTAAAATGGCTGGTAGAAATATTTGACGGAGAAGATGAAGTAGTAGGCGTAGCCACTATCCTTACTATGGTAGAAATGAAAAAGGCGATAGCATAAAATAAAATTTATACATTTATTCCAAAATATTGAGGAAGAAGAAAAGGCAAATTATTTTACATAAAAACAGCAAGTAGATGGAAGACATTAAAAACGGACACGTAAATTCATATACCAAGCAAGGTGTTACTTACATTGACTTTTATCATCCACAGAGTAATTCTCTCCCAGGTAAGATTCTTGATGAGCTAAGGCAAGAAATACATTTTGCGGGAACTCATGAGGAAACAAAAGTGATTGTATTGCGTAGCGATGGAGAAAAAGCCTTCTGCGCCGGTGCTTCATTTGAAGAGCTCATAGCTATACAGACAGAAGAAGAAGGGCTGCAATTTTTTAAAGGTTTTGCAAGTGTAATAAATGCCATGCGCAAGTGCCCAAAATTTATCATCGCCCGTGTGCAAGGTAAATGTGTAGGCGGCGGTGTAGGCCTGGCGGCGGCGGCAGATTATGCCATAGCTACAAAGAATGCAGATATAAAATTAAGCGAGCTAGCAGTAGGTATTGGTCCCTTTGTGGTAGGTCCGGCAGTAGAGCGAAAAATGGGTACATCAGCTTTTACCGCATTGTCTATAGATGCCTCTATGTGGAGGGATAGTGATTGGGCGAAGAAAAAAGGCTTGTTTGCAGAAGTGCATGTTAGTATAGAAAATATGGATGAATCTATTAGCCGCCTGGCAAATTCATTGGCACATAGCAGTCCAGCTGCCATGGCTGAGCTTAAAAAAGCATTCTGGGAAGGAACAGAGCACTGGGATACATTGCTTAAAGAAAGAGCAGCTATAAGTGGCAGGTTGGTAATTAATGAACATGGCAAAGCCGCTATTCAAAAATTCCTTGACCGTAACAAGAAATAATTTTCTCTGACTTTATAAAAAAAACAGCACATAATAATATACATGGCAGACAAGCAAAGTTTTATAGACAATATTAATTCTGGTTACAGTTTCAAAGGAGAATCTGTGCAGCTGGGAGCAGCCATGCTGGACGGCGAGGTTCTGGCAGAGGCACCGGTTCGTTTGCCACTGCGTACGCTTAATCGCCATGGGCTCATAGCTGGAGCTACCGGTACGGGGAAAACAAAAACGATACAGGTAATAGCAGAACTGCTTAGCGATGTCAGCATACCGGTTCTCATGCTTGATATAAAAGGGGATCTGAGTGGTATTGCCGCAGAGGGCACCCTTAACCCTAAGATTACAGAAAGGTATGAGAAGATGAATCTTACCTGGACTCCGCAGGCTTACCCTACAGAAATGCTATCACTCAATGGCAAGAATGGAGTAAACTTAAGGGCGACAGTAAGTGAATTTGGACCAATTCTGTTATCAAAGATTCTTGGGCTTAATGATACGCAAGGAGGAATTGTCTCGCTCATATTTAAATATTGTGATGACAATAAAATGCCACTCCTCGATCTGAAAGATTTTATAAAAGTTCTGCAGTTTATTGGCGATGAAGGAAAGGAAGAAATAGAAAAGCTTTATGGCAAAATAAGTACAAGCAGCACAGGAACAATATTAAGAAAGGTAATAGAGCTACAACAGCAGGGTGCAGATATTTTCTTTGGAGAAAAAAGTTTTGAAGTAGAAGACCTGATGCGAATAGATAAGCAAGGCAGAGGTATGATAAACATATTGAGAGTAGCAGATATTCAGGATAAACCTAAGCTGTTTAGTAGCTTTATGCTACAAATGCTGGCAGAGCTATATGCCATTTGCCCGGAAGAAGGAGATCTTGATAAGCCCAAGCTTGTTATGTTTATAGATGAGGCACATCTGCTTTTTCAAGAGGCGAGCAACGTATTGCTGGAACAGATTGAAACTGTTATTAAACTTATTCGAAGTAAAGGAATAGGAATCTATTTCTGCACACAGAATCCTATGGACGTGCCGGCTCCCATACTAGGACAGCTAGGATTGAAAATACAACATGCCCTCCGGGCATTTACTGCTGCCGATCGTAAAGTAATAAAACAAACAGCAGAGAACTATCCTGAAACTGATTTTTATAAAACGGAAAGCCTTATTACAGAAATGGGAATAGGGGAGGCTATGGTTACTTTACTCAACGAAAAAGGGATACCTACTCCGCTGGCGCACGTTATGCTATGTAGCCCCCATAGCCGTATGGATATTTTGACTGTCCAAGAGCTAAGTACCATAAATGCAGAAAGCAGACTGGTTCAGAAATACAATATAATTGTAGATACCGAAAGTGCTTACGAAATTCTAAACAAAAAACTAGAAGCTGCTGCTGCCAGAGAACCTGCAAAAAAAGCGGGAAAAGCGGAACAATCTACATTTGAAAAGATTGCGAGCAATTCTGTAGTAAAAAGTATGGCACGTACTGCCGGAAATCAAATCGTAAGGAATATATTGGGGGCTTTAGGGTTAGGGGGACGTACAACGAGAAAAAAGTGGTTTTAATCCCCTTATTTCTAGTGCGTAGAATAAAAACTACATAAAAACTTTCATAATTACTTGTTTAAATTGTAAAAACCCCTTAAATTCGCCGTAGGTTTTTCAAAGAATATTGGATTTTAAGTCCGGGGCTAGATTTTTATCTTGGCCCCTTTTTTATGCCTATGCTTCAATGATGCCCATTTACAGCTTGTTGACGGTTGCATAAGCTTCTAAAAATCAAAGCGATGATGTCCTTAATACCTTTCTTTCCCAATAATATAAGGTTGATGTATTAACTTTGTATATGCCACTGCACATCACAGAACGTACTCCTTCAATATTGCAATAGGGGAGAAGTGCTGCAAGCAATAAAATAGAAATTTAATGTTGCAACAGGCATATCTATAAATAATATTCATGGCAGAAACACAAGAGAAATTAAGAGAAGTAGTAATAAAGTTTGCGGGAGACAGTGGAGATGGTATGCAGCTTACTGGTAGTCAGTTTACTAATAATAGTGCTATGCTTGGGCTTGATCTGGCTACTTTTCCGGATTTTCCGGCAGAGATACGAGCACCAATAGGTACGCTCCCCGGTGTAAGTGGATTTCAATTAAGAATAAGTACCGATCCTATATTTACGCCAGGGGATGCTTGTGATGTGCTTGTGGCTATGAATGCTGCAGCTTTAAAAGTAAACCTGTCTGCACTTAAAAAAGGAGGGAAGATAATTGCTAATGAAGATGGTTTTGATGTAAAGAACCTGCGACTAGCAAACTATCCTGATGGTATAAATCCACTGGAAGATGGCAGCTTGGAAAGCTATGAGGTCATTAAAATGGATGTGACCAAGATGACGAGAGAGGCCTTGAAGGATTTTACCATGGGCACCAAAGAAAAAGACAGAGCAAAAAATATGTTTGTTCTCGGATTTCTTTATTGGATGTATAACCGTGATATGGAAAATACGATCGAGTTCCTAACTGCTAAGTTTGGAAAAAGCCCGGATATACTGGAGAGTAACGTAAAAGTGCTAAAGACAGGATATAATTATGGAGATACCACAGAGACATTTACCCACAGATATAGTGTAGACAAGGCAAAAATGGAGCCGGGCGTTTATCGTAGCATCATGGGAAACCAGGCACTTTCATACGGGCTTATTGCAGCCGGTCAGAAGAGTGGCTTGCCTTTATTTCTGGGAACTTATCCTATTACTCCTGCGTCTGATATTTTGCATGAACTTAGTCGGTATAAGGGTTTTGGTATACGCACTTTTCAGGCAGAGGACGAGATCGCAGCCATAAGTTCTGCTATAGGAGCAAGCTATGGCGGAGCGCTTGGTCTCACCAGTACAAGCGGGCCAGGTATGGCACTTAAGGCAGAAGCTATGGGACTTGCAGTAATGCTGGAGATTCCTTTAGTGATTGTGAATGTGCAGCGTGGCGGACCTAGTACTGGCTTGCCCACAAAGACAGAACAGAGTGATCTATTACAAGCATATTATGGTAGAAATGGCGAATGCCCTATGCCAATCGTAAGTGCTTCTACCCCCAGTGATTGTTTTATGGCTGCTTACGAGGCGGTGCGCATTTCTGTACAACACATGACGCCGGTAATCTTACTTAGCGACGGTTATATGGCCAATGGCGCAGAGCCTTGGAAGTTTCCTCAGACTGCAGACCTTGCAGAAATAACTGTAGGGTTTAAAACGCAACTTGGCGACGGCGAAGAAGTATTTCAACCCTATATTAGAGACGAAAACAATGTGCGCCCCTGGGTAGTGCCGGGCACGGCAGGACTAGAGCATAGAATAGGCGGACTGGAGAAGCAAAACATCACTGGTAACATAAGCTACGATGCAGAAAACCATCAGCTCATGGTGAAAATACGGCAGGAGAAAATAGATAAAATTGCCCAACATATACCGGAGCAGAAACTAGATAGCGGACCAGAGAAAGGTAAATTACTTATTCTGGGCTGGGGAAGTACTTATGGTGCTATAAAAAGTGCCTGCCGCGACTTGCAGGAAGAAGGCGTAGAAGTAAGCCATGCTCACTTGCGCTACGTACGTCCCTTCCCTCGTAACCTGGGAGAAATTCTTGGTAATTTTGAAAAAGTGCTTATTCCAGAGTTAAATAACGGGCAACTCATTAAAATAATAAGAGACATTTATTTGGTAGATGCTACCGGCTACAACAAAATAATGGGAGTTCCATTTACAAAGGCTGAATTGATGGCAGTGGTAAAGGGGTTATAATTTTAATTTGCTCAGTGGATTTTCTTTTTCATAAGATAATCCACTGCTTTATTTATAAAAATAATTACAGCTTCTTGCAACTTCATTTTTGCAATGCCAGCAAGTACATCATCAAATGACCAAGTATAATACGCAATGTAAATACGAAATTAAATTTATTCTTTACCCACCCCTAGCACAAAACTTATCTTTAGATTAATGCTAAAGTAGCTGTCGTTATTTTTTGGGTTTCCTCTTATTTCGCCCACACTGTTCATATTTTCAGAACTTATTTGTTTGTCTGCCAATACTTTAGCTATCCTTGCTTGCTGGGGCGTCAGATATTTGTCAAATAAAGCAGGATCAATATACTGCTGACTCACATCATCAAGATAATCTGTTTTTAGAATACGATGAAGTGCTTCCAAACGTAAATTTAAAAGAGGACTCAATTCATATTTTATTCCTAATCCTACCGGAAAATTAATTTGCTGTAATTTATAATCTTCTCTATCCGGGAATTCTGCAAAACCTTGACCTTCTGTACGAAGAGGCTTAAGGTCTACCAAAGTATTTGTTCCTGGTACTGTTCCCTGCGGTCTAAAGGAAAAATATCCTACGCCACCTAGTAAGTAAGGGGAAAGTCTCGGCGAGCTTTGATTTCTTTCATCCCAGTCAATTAAAATATTTAGCGGGTGAATTTCTGCCAGTGCAGCTGCCTCAAAAATAGAAGTTTGAAAATCCAGGTTTCGGTTGTACCTATACCTTGCATCATCAGTAAGTCCCTTTAGTACATTGTCTTTTGCAGAAAGACTACCATATGTTGCTTCTACTCGCAGAGCAAATTTATTCTGGATAAATGCGCTCCCAAATATACCTACCGAAAACTTTGTATTCCCTGTATTCAGATCTTTCAGAAAGGGCTTTCCTACTCCTTTGTTTCCTCCCAGATCTGTAAGACAATTCATAGCATTGAAAGACAAACCCAATTCGTACTCAATTTCATCCTGACCGCCGTTAATGTAATAGTTTTGTGCAATAGCTGAATTGCTGCAAAAAAGCAAAAAAGGAATGTACAAGACTCTGAATAAGTTTTTTACTGTCATAAGTATATTATAAATTTTTTTAATTTTTACTATAAATTAAATCGCAAATATCATTTTAAGCAGATGTAATATTT
>JBBKWE010000113.1:0-2999 GCA_037968795.1 Ferruginibacter sp. | reverse complement strand
GTTTCCAAATGACCACTGCCAGGTAGCAATCGCATCTCTGCTTGTAAATGCCTGCCCGGCAAAATTGACGGTATTGCAAACTTTTGTACTTGTAAATCTTATGGAGTCAATGTTTTTTTTGAAAAGGGTAGCGGAATAGGGTAAAGGCATGCCTAAAGTAGTTACGCCAAAAGCTCCTGCTGTAGCGCCGTAACTATTGTTGCTTCCCTGCACCAGCACACCATTTTGTCCAGGATTGCGCTGATATAGAACATTGCCGGGATTGATGTTTAAGCTTGATAAGTATTTGCCTCCACCCCCTCCGCCGCCGGGGCCTATTCTTCCAAATGCATTTACGTTTCCTACGACATCAGCGCCTTTTCCCCCATTCGCTTCTGCTGTAAATGCACCAGTATAAGTATTTATTTCAAATGCTAAAGTGCCTGCTGCACCGCCACCGCCCATGGCATCATGACAATCATTACCGCTTTGCGTGCATGTGACAGCATCTGCACCATTTGACGTAATTTTAAATGTATTGGCAATTAAAACATTTGCTTTAATAATAATTATTCCACCTCCATTTCCTCCACTTGGTCCGGGATTGCCCGCATTATCAGCATCACCTGCACCGCCACCGCCGCCCATAAATATTTTCTGCGCAGCAAATGGTTCCATGCTCAATCCCCCAACACCTCTATTGTCTATCGCAGATCCTGCACAACCAAAATCTACCTGATAACCTCCAAACCCACCTTTACCTCCATTACCTCCTCCTCCGCCGCCGCTATTATGACCTTGTCCACCACCACCACCGCTGCCAAGTTGCCCTTTTCCTTTTATTTTATCCAATAATACAGAAGTAATACTTTCTCCCTTTGTGCCAGCATGAGTTTCAGCAGTAGAATAATAAAACTCATTTAGATTACAATTAAAAGTAGTGGTTGAAGTGTTAAATCCTTCACCACCTCTAAATCCTCGTCCACTTACATCAATGTTAGCGCTCAAACTAAGAGTCCCTTGCACCTCAAAGGCCAGCACACCACCTACAGTCCCATCCCAAGGTTTTGCTGTATAACCAATGCTGGTATGATTTCCAGAAAAATAGGGCACTCTAATAAGTTGTACTTTACCAAAATTGTAATCGAAGGATTTACCTACTAGATTAAGTAACTCAATGTTATTGCCAACTTTTGCCTTGATATAATTGAATTCGAAATTTCCAGCATTTCCAACGTCTAATATATTCCCAAAACTTGCAGTATTAGAAGTATCAACTATTGCACCTTTCATTTGAATCATCAAAACTGTATCTCCAACAAAATATTTACTGGCATCAGCTACAGTAACCACGTTGTTACAAGGATTAAATGACAGTGCTGCGCTGTATTCATTTATAATGGGAGACTGAGGGATAAAATTGCAAGAGTCTGGAGTAAATGTACAAGAAGTGTTGGTATTATTTATTGTGGCTCCGCCATTTAGTGTGCCATTCCACGAGGCATTTCCTTGTTTATTAATCAGGTTGTCAAAAGTGTAGTATGCCTGTAGTCCAGTTTGAGTTGTAGGAGAAGGTAGTGAGGAGTTCATGTACGTACGAATCTGATCTTGTGTTCTCGCAACACTCCATATTCTAACCTCATTCGTGTACCCACGCATATTAGTACCTATAGCGCTAGTATATGAAGCCCAATCATTGATTGTGGTTTGATAGTTATTTTGAAATAGGTTTCCTGTTGCAGCTCTCTGACTCATAAGAAATCCATTTCTGTAAAATTTTAATGTAATGCCATCATACACCAGTGCGATATGGTAAGTTTTATTTAGCTGAATATCACATATTGGTGGTGTAACAAAATAGCCATTAGTAGTTGTGATTTCGGCGGAATTTGGTCTCAGTAGATAATTTACATCTGTCGGATCTCTATGTTTTGAGACAATATCTCCACCATAAACATATGTTCCAGAATATGGAGAAGTTCTGTTAATGGTGGCTTCTACTGTTATCTTATTTTCACTTATGTCGAGGTCACCCACTTTTACAGAAGCTCCTACCTGGTTTGTAAATAGCCAATTATCGCAGGTTAGTGATGTACTATTGGTTTCAACCTGTCTTGAAGGTATTTTATTTGCGGCTTTATGCTGCCCAAAACTGTGCATAACTAATAGCAAGCTTACTACAAGTAAAAGTGATTTCATAAAGTACTCGCAGATATTAGGAGATGGATGAATTAAATTCTATCGCAAAATTAAGTCTTTCACTTGAAAAGACGCTGCTTTAGGCTGTTCATAACAGGTTTCAAATCTGGCGTGATATTATTATAATACACCAGTAAAGAATACTGAACCATAAATAAGGAGCACGCAACAAGAAGAAAAGGCAAGCTTGTAAAAAAGGAAGCTGCATAATAGCTAGTGCTGAAACAGAAAAATGCAATAATTACAATGAGCAATGACTTCTTACTAAACGGCTGCATATGAAAGCGCTTCCATAAAAACCATATCCTTACAGCATTATAAATAGAGAAGGAGATGAGATTTGCCACTGCTGGCCCTATTAGACCATATCGCACAGTAAGAATGTAACTAAGGGGAATAAGAATACTTGTGAGTAGAAGACTGGTCCACAACTCAAATCGCCAATACGTAGAAGTGCCTATTATCTGCCCATTTACACCCGTACCTACTTCAATAACGGCCATTGCTCCCAGGATGATAAATACCCATTTCCCTTGCAGATAATCTGGATTTACATTAAAGAATACGATTGCCTGATCGTAGCAGAGCGTAATGCAAAAAAAAGCGGCAAGCGAAAATGTGAGTAGGTTTATAGAAGATCTAGAGTATATTTTTTTTATTTCTTTCATATCCTTATTCTTCCATGAGCGCGAAAGAATGGGGATAGTGATAGCTATTACACTGCGAAATGGAGCTTGCATTACAGAAACAAAGTAGGTCGCAAATCCAAAAATCCCCACACTTTTTAGATCGATGCGGGCAGCAAGTACCAGCCCATCAAT
>JBBKWE010000112.1:0-9471 GCA_037968795.1 Ferruginibacter sp. | reverse complement strand
CAGTATTTTCATAAATACAGCAGGGCTTTAATATTACATAGAGTTTAAGCACAGGATTAGCCTAAAAAAATCGTATAATCTATATACGTATAGACAGCTTTATGTCCAACGATTAAACTAAACGCTATGAAAAAAATCATGTTGATTATTCTTCTGATAGCAACATCATTAAATATACTTGCACACAATGGTGGTCATGGTACGCCACTGAAAGCGTGGAATTTTGCTTCTAAAGCAGAACCGCTCATTGCCGATTTTGTAAAATGTGAAGATGGTAAAGTTTGGCTAATGGACATCAACCATACTATTAAAGTTTATCAGGTTTCAGAATTTTCCGGTGAGGATCAAAATTATATCAATACAAGAACCGAATTAATTCAATCTATAAATAGTATACAAGCCACGGGGTTGAATGCCCATTCATTTTCCTCTGCTAAAATGTTATTGATACTTTTGGGAGGAGGGCTTCTCCTTTTTTCTTTTTTTCAAATCTTAAAAGAAAAAAGACTAGTTCACTTAAGCTATGGCTCTCTTGGTGCTTGTATGATTTTATTTTTTTCGTGCAGTCATAGCAGCACAAGCAAAGGAACTGCTGCAGACGTTCCCGCGAATAATGTTTCCTTGATGCAATCTTTTTTTGGAAAATTTGATGGCGTCAAAACAAATGCCGATGAAAATTATCTTTATGTTTCTTCCGATGGGTTGCCAGATCATGAGATGATGACAGGAATAACAAATTGGCAACAGCAGGTTCCCATTTATCAAAATTATACCGGCAGCAATAGTTGGGCTATACCGCTTCAACCAAAAATGGCAGCGCAGCCACTATCTACAAAAACGAATTTATTGAAAGGGGCCATTGCAGTTGCTGTAAATGGAATTCCTATTTTTAATCCGCTCAATAACAGGGGTGAAGATGCTAACGCCATTGGCGAATTAGATAAGTGGGGCGGACATTGCGGACGGGCAGATGATTACCATTACCATTTGCCGCCTTTACATTTACAAGAACAAGTTGGGGCGGGAAACCCCATAGCTTATGCAGTAGACGGCTTTCCTGTTTATGGTGAAACAACAAAAAAGCTGGATGAATATTTAGGGATTATGAACGCAGATGGCTCTTATGAATACCATACCATTAAAACGTATCCTTACTTTATTGCAGCCATGAGAGGCGAGGTAAAATTAGACCCAAATTCAAAAGCTCCAGAAAATCAAGTTTCTCCGCAACCAAGAACACAGGAGCTAAGACCTGCTTTGCGCCCTTTAAGAGGAGCAGAAATTATTGATTTTAAAAAGATAAGCAGTAATTCGTATTCACTAACGTACCAGTTAGACTTAAATAAGTATATTATAAATTATAACTGGGACAGTGCTAATAATTATACTTACGAATTTATAAATCCTGATGGTAAATCTACCATTGAAACCTACAAACCAAGAACAAAATGATAAATATAAAGAACACAATTCCGCTGATTGCCTTTGCATTGCTTACAATGGTTAGTTGTAATAACAGTAAGACAACTACACAAACAAATGCTGAACAATATAAGGGCACTGCATCGGTAACTCACGGGCCGGCAAAAGTTATAACACAAAATATATTTGATTGCGACAGAGGAAGAAAAGCGCCTATTGGTACTATTACTGCAACTGATGGTAGTGTGTGGACTGTTCCATCTTTGGTTAATTTTTCTGATAATAGTTTTCCTTTTGCATCAGATTTGTATAACCCATGCAGCAAGGTTGAATATAAATCGTCAAAGGAAGCTTTGGCTGCTTTAGATGGAAGCGACATCATAACTGTTGATGTCGATGGTGAAATAATTACAGCTTTTGTATTTGCCGACAACTATTTTGAAATGTACATTAATGGTATTCCCGTGGGGAAGGACAATGTACCTTTTACAGAATTCAATTCTAATATTGTTCGATTCAAAGTAAAAAAACCTTTTACCATCTCAATGAAATTAGTAGACTGGGAAGAAAATAGTGGATTGGGTTCTGAGAGTAATAGAGGGGAAGCATTTCATCCGGGAGATGGTGGAATGGTTGCTGTATTTAAAGATGCTAAAAATGAAATCATTGCCACTACCAATTCAAATTGGAAAGCACAAACTTTTTATACATCTCCTTTAAAAGATCTGTCATGTGCCTCAGAAAAAGGAACTTTAAGATTAAGTGAAAATTGTAATACCGATGATTCCGATAATGGAACTTCTTATTACGCTCTGCATTGGAAAATACCCTCAGACTGGACTAGCAAAAATTTTGACGATAGAGAGTGGCCTGCTGCAACAGAGTTTACAAATGCAGTTATAGGGGTTGATAATAAACCATCCTATACAACCTTTACTGACGTTTTTGATAATAGTACCAGGGATGCTAGGTTTATATGGTCAACTAATGTGATATTGGATAATGAAGTACTTGTACGATATACTGTAAAGTAAATATTGTTTTTGCGAGCAGGCATCGTCTTTTCGTACTTCCATTTTGTTAATTCAACAACAATAAGTAAAATAAATGCATGGCAAGCGAATGATTTTAATTATAAAATCGTCTAACTAATAACGACTACACAAATACATAGAAAGTAATCACTAAAATGAGAATAGGTTTCCTGCTAATAATAATTTCCTTACTTACTACAAGTTGCGGGTGGACTAATAAAAATAAAATTACAAGACCGGAATCTCAAGTTGCAAGCAAAGAAGATATAACTGTCTACAATTTCGAAAGTTTAGAACCGCTCTTGTACACAGATTCTAATAAAATCTATGTGGTCAATTTCTGGGCAATGTGGTGCGCTCCCTGTGTAGAAGAGCTACCTATATTGACGGAATACGAAAAAAATAATCCTGATGTAGAGTTCCTCTTGGTTAGCCTTGATTTTCCTGAAGACATAGAAACCAAGCTAAAACCATTTTTAAAGGAAAAAGGAATTACCTCAAAAGTTGTATTATTAGATGATCCTGATTCTAATACCTGGATTGATAAAATAGACCCCAATTGGTCAGGCGCAATTCCATTTACAATCATATTTAATAACAAAAACAGATCCTTTCATGAGCGGGCATTTGGGAGTGTTCAGGATTTGAAAACTGAAATAAATAAAACAATTAAAATCAAATAAGATGACTAAAAGTAAATTATTAGTAGCTGCTATTTTTATAGTAAGCAGTGTAAGTACAACACTTACTGTGAGTGCTCAGGACAGAAAAGGGCCGCCTCAAAATGGAGAGCAAAGGGGACCACCTCCTGGCGGTGCGCATGATCCTGAACAAACCGAAACACTAAAGGAAATGACGGGGTATAAAATAGACGAAGTAGCTACCGATTTTAAACTTAGAAATGTAGACGGCAAGTCATTTTCATTGTCTGATATTAAAGGAGCAAAAGGGTACATTGTAGTTTTTACTTGCAATGAATGCCCTTTCGCTAAAATGTATGAAGACCGATTAGTTGCATTGCACAACGAATATGCTCCTAAAGGATATTCTGTAATTGCGATCAATCCAAATGTGAGTGCTGCCAATGAAAAAGAGAGCTTTGAGGCAATGCAGAAAAGAGCTGAAGAAAAGAAATTTCCATTTGTGTACTTAGCAGACGAAGGGCAAAAAATATTTCCGCAATATGGTGCTTTAAGAACGCCTCATGTGTTTTTACTGGATAAAGAATTCAAAGTGCAGTACATCGGAGCTATTGATGACAATTCTAAATCAGCAGCAGATGTGAAAGAAAAATATGTAGAGAATGCAATTCATGCTTTGGAAAAGGGAGAGAAACCAAGTCCTGATTTCACAAAAGCTATAGGCTGTCCTGTAAAGAAGGGATAGTTTAAATCAAGTGAACATAATGTAGTAGAGAGGGCGAGCCATTGATCAATCAATAGCTCGCTCTTTTGCATACAGTGCACTTTCTTTTACCACATCCTCCTTAAATTTTTATCGGGTAGGGCTATCGTGTTACGAGCCGAATGAGAAATTGTCTAGGGATAATTCCATGCTGACCTTGTAAACAGCTCTTCCTTTCTTACACACTAAGAAAAATTTTATCAAAAACTCTTTGCCATTATAAATAAATTCTTTTACTGTGTAATCCAAAGTACTTTAAAGTGAAAAAAGTAAAAGTAACTGGACATCTTTCTCCGGCATCACTTCAGGTATAAGTATCTTAGTAGGACTGGCATTATTGGTCATAATAAAGACTTTCAAAAAACCCAGTATAAAATAATTCAACAAAAAATCACAATCCATTTCAAAAATGAAAAACAGAAGACTTTTTTACATCTTATTTGCAGCCGCAGTATTATTGTCCCTTCCCCTGATAGCTATGCAATTTGACAGCGGCGCAGACTGGGACCTCAGAGATTTTATCATTATGGGAACCTTACTATTCGGAACCGGCTTTTTATGTGAACTGGTATTGCGAAAAGTCTCCAGTTGGAAGAAGCGCCTCATTATCTGCGGCGTAATACTGGCAGCCTTTTTTCTTATCTGGGCAGAACTGGCCGTAGGAATATTTGGATCCCCTTTTGCCGGAACTTAGTTTCCTGAAAATTTACACCCAATTAAAGTTTAGTTACGCTATTGTCACGATTTATTGTCGAAAATGCATACTTTACCGTAGCGGAAAGAAAGCGCACACAACTTTGCTATAAACGTGCATAGTTGCATTGTCTTTTCCTGGAGCTGGCATTAAAGCCGATCATTGATTATATGATCCTGATATGAGAATAATTCTTTTGATAATAGCCATATTTTTTGTGGGATGTAACAGCAGCGACTCTGGCAAGGAATCTATACAATATGACACTTTAAAAAACGCACCGGTACCTGATCTGGATACCATTGAAAAAAATATAGATTCAGCAACTCCGAATCTTAAAAATTATTCTAATCAACGATTCAAGAACGTAACTGTAGAACAGTTAAG
Source organism: Ferruginibacter sp. (assembly GCA_037968795.1). Taxonomy (GTDB): domain Bacteria; phylum Bacteroidota; class Bacteroidia; order Chitinophagales; family Chitinophagaceae; genus Ferruginibacter. The sequence goes on along the minus strand of JBBKWE010000112.1, from coordinate 4,530 downwards.
CGAAAATAGATTCCGCATTTATGGGCAGGCAAAAGTATTTGAGGCGAGCTTTAGTTGGGTTGTGGAGGATGGCCATAATGAGTTATATAAAGGTTATGAAATGACGGATGCAGGAGCGCCGGCCTGGGGGAGTTTTGACTTTACGATTGAGGCAGGTAAAGAGCGGGAGAATTCTACTTTGACCCTCATTTTGTTTGAAGGCAGCGCCAAGGATGGTAGCCGTCAATATGAATTGCCTATTAGCCTGGGCTGACGATCAATTGACTGAAAGACCAAAGGCATATCCGGGCAACCGGTTACTTCCAAATTGCAGTTCATTTTCCGGAAAGTTTCGTAACCACAACTTGCCTAAAGATTCCTTCCCTCAGGAACCCGGCCTATGCTAAAACTCAATTACGCCTCTTAAAGAATTAAAAGAGTCTTAGAGAATATTTACTTCACTCCCTCGCCCTTTATCTGATAAATAAATACACCTTTTTTCCGTAGCACATACAACTTCCCATTCATCGCTTTTATATCTGTAAATGTGCCGAGCATAGATGGTAGGTTATATTCCCGGAGGTCAAGGGAGGCCAGTTTGTAGGCATGAAGCACCCTGTCTTTAAAACCATACAAAGTCTCTCCACTTACTGCGATATGATCCCAGCCTATAAAAGGCAAATTATTTTTAAAAGCTCCATAATAATCGAAGATGAAAAACCCTTTTGCGGGATCGTAAGAATACACAAAATTATTCTGGTCTATTATGCGTTCTGGCGATGGTACTTCCTCAAGAATGAGACGCCAGTCATTGGTTTCCTGCAGCAAGCTGCCATCATCTTTTATCTTTTTCAGTTTTAGATCCTGCTCATCAAACACCCAGATATTATTGTCATAAGAAGTGCCAATGGCCTTTACACTAAAAATATTATTGTTGCGAAAATTAATGGTATTGCGCAGCACCAGGTTACGATCGAGTGCCACTACGGTGCTGTAATTTTTGTAATACAAAAGAATTTTGAGCGGATTGCTCACGTCTAAGTAACTGGGGTTACCATACTTTTTTACATCATTAAAAATGGCTACGCTATCTCCTCTAAAATTGTATTTCTTTAATTGCCCGCCGCTGCTAAGTGCAAATACATTGTCGAGGACATCTACATCTAATTTTGTAAATGCTCCGGGTATAAAACTGCGATAAGAAAATACGGAATCGGAAAAAGTTTCTTCCTCATTGGGTGTAGCAGCGGTAATAGGCTGCTGCGCACAACTGAAGAAGGCTATGCCGGAGAATAAAAATAGATAAAGGAATTTTTTGAACATGATTGTTTTAAGTTACCGGATAATTCTTTAAAGAGAAAGCCATCCCATCAAAAGTAGCATAAGTGTAATATTGTATCCAGTCCCCAAGATTTATGTAACGACTGTCTTTTCCCAGCTCTATATCGAGAGGTAAATGCCGGTGGCCAAAAACAAAAAAATCTACAGACTGCTCCTTCAGCACATCTTTGCAGTAGGTAATAAGCCATTCTTTGTCTTCGCCCAGAAATTTTTCATCAGTAGAGCCCGTCTTGGCCCGGCTTTTCCTACTTAAAAAATTTGCCAGTCCCATACCTATCACCGGCGGCAACATTCCAAAAAGCCACTGGCTCAGCGGATTTCTAAATATGCGTTTTATAAATTTATAGCCTTTATCGCCGGGCCCTAGTCCATCGCCGTGTCCTATGAGTATGCGTTTGCCGCCTCGAGAGAAAAACGTAGGCTCAAAGTACACAGGAATATTCATTTCTTTTTGGAAATAATCCTTCATCCACATATCATGATTGCCCACAAAAAAGTGAATAGGGATACCCGCATCTGTGAGAGAGGCTAATTTGCCCAGGAGACGAACGTATCCTTTTGGTACCACATACTTATACTCAAACCAGAAGTCAAACATATCGCCCAGGATAAAGATTTCTTTTGCTGTAGGTGCAATCTCGTCCAGGAACTTTATGATGTGTTTTTCCCTTACGAGACTTGCCTCTGGCGTAGGAGCACCCAGATGAAAATCTGACAGAAAATATATTTGTTTGTTATCATCTCCCATGCGGAGCTGTGCGTTTATTTAAGAAGGGTTTGTCTGCGACAGGTAAGTTATTACGTCATTTTCTGGAATGATCTCCAAATTATCTACAGGGTTGTTGTACCAGTACACCCATGCTAGTTGTGGGGTATCTCCTATATAAGCATTAGTAAGTTCGCGACGGTAAGCAGGTGTCTCGCCCTGCATTACATTTAGACCTTCATAGTCGTCAAGCTGCGCCATAGCCCAGCTATACTCTGCATCATCATTAAGTTTATAAAGTTCTCCTATAATAAAATTATTCTCCGTAGTAGGTGCCGCTACAGGATAGTGCTCAGATTTGTACAAATATCCCTGCGCCTTGCTCTCGCACACAAAGTGAAAAAATGAAGTGAGGTACTCATACGCCGGGTGCTGAAACCCCTTGCGCAAAGAGCCGTAAACAAAAAGGTAGGTAGAAGCAATCATAATGACTTGGTTAAATTATTCTTTGTCAAAGGTAATTTTTATAATTGTGAATTGTCAATTATATATGGTCAATGAAAGCTTATTCTATAATTTTTTGGAGTTTGAGGTGGTCCTGTCTTGCGTCCCAAATGGTAATGATTAATATGTACTTATCATAAACTCTATAAACAATAAGGTAGTCTCTCACAATCTTTGCCCGAACACTATTATATTCTAAAGGCTTACCAATCTGCGGATAATCTACAATAGTTTGTATAGCTATTTTAAAAAGCTCATTTAATTTTCTACTAAAGATTGATGACTTATTCCTGTTTATCCAGTATAATAAAATGTCTTTACGATCAGCTTTAGCACCATCTGACCAAACTATTTTTCGAGCCATTCTTCAATTTCTTTATCTGCTTCGTCGTTCGAAGTATATCGACCAGCTTCAAAGTCGGCAATCCCCTTATCAATCTTGGATTTCTGGTAATCAGACAATTCAATGGATTCAAAATCTTGACTATCGAGTTCTAATATTCTGTACATCTCTTCTAGAATTCTATCATTCCCTGTCGACTTTATCTTTTCAATTAATAAATTTTTCAATTCGCCTGATGACATAATTTTGCTTTCCCCAAATTTAAAGTATTAAGTTCATTAAGTAAAGCAAAAAGAACAGTCCCAAAACCCTAAATTTTAAAAAAAAAGTTAGAAATCTCTATTCACAAATCTTAAAGATTTTCTATTATCCCCGCTATCCCTTGTCCACCACCTACGCATGCGGTTACGATGCCGTATTTCTTTTGCAAGCGTTTCATATCATTTACTAGCTGTATGGTAAGCTTGCAACCCGTGCAGCCTAGTGGGTGACCAAGTGCAATGGCACCGCCATTTACGTTTACAATTTTTTCATCGAGCTCCAGTTTTCTTATAACCGCAAGTGCCTGCGAGGCAAATGCTTCGTTGAGTTCTATTAGGTCTATATCTTTAAGGCTCATACCCGCTTGTTTTAGCACTTTAGGCACAGCTTCTATAGGGCCTATTCCCATAATGCGGGGTTCTACACCGGCACTGGCACAATTTACAAGGCGGGCAATTGGTTTTAGACCAAGGTCATTGACCATACGCTCGCTCATTACAATTACAAATGCGGCGCCGTCACTTGTCTGCGAGCTATTCCCTGCTGTTACTGACCCGCCGGTGGCAAATGCTGGTTTTAGTTTTGCAAGTCCTTCCAGTGAGGTATCTCTTCGTACACCCTCGTCTGTATCTACAATGTAATTACGTGTTTTGCGTTTACCGCTCTCATCTACATATACCTGCTCTACGTCAATAGGGAGAATACCGCTTTTGAAATATCCTTCGTCTATTGCATTCGCAGCTTTCTCATGGCTTTTTAGACTAAAGGCATCCTGGTCTTCTCTGCTTACTTCGTATTCTTTGGCTACTGCTTCTGCCGTAAGCCCCATACCTAGGTAGTAGTCAGGATCATCTTTTGCAATATCATAAGAAGGTACCGTTTTCCAACCTGCTGTGGGCACGAGGCTCATACTTTCTGTACCGCCAGCTATGATGCATTCTGCCATGCCGCTACGTATGCGGGCTGTTGCCATGGCTATACTTTCTAGACCACTGGCGCAATATCTGTTTATTGTTATGCCCGGTGCCGATATGCCTATCGCCTTAGCTGCTATGATGCGCCCAAACTGTAAACCTTGCTCTGCCTCTGGTACTGCATTTCCTACGATTACATCGTCTATCATTTTACCTTCCAATTGCGGTACAGAAGCCATCAATCCTTTTATTACGGTGACGGCGAGGTCATCTGGTCTGGTAAATCTAAAGCCGCCTTTTCTACTTTTTGTAATGGCGGTTCTGTATCCTGCTACTATGTATGCTTCTTGCATGGCTATGTATTTTTTTAAATTTTATATCGGCAGTATTGTTCTTTTGTGCCAATAACTTGGAGGGCAATTTACGATAAATTTTTAAATTGGTTGTTTATGCAACTTTTATTTTATTTCCGCTTATTCCAA
>JBBKWE010000111.1:0-5543 GCA_037968795.1 Ferruginibacter sp. | reverse complement strand
TTGGCTATTTCCTTCCCATTTATGATGAGCTCAAATCGTTCTACAAGTCCTTCTTTCGTTCTGTGCTTTTTTGTAAGCGGGCTCATCTCTACCGGGTAATCTATTATAAATGTTGGTTGTACATAATGGCCTTCACACTTTTCGCCAAAAATTTCGTCTATGAGTTTTCCTTTGCCCCATTTCTCATCAGCAAAAATGCCCATGTCTTTGCAGGCCGCTCTTATACCGTCTTCGTTCATTTCGCTTATATCTACACCAGTATGTTCTTTTATAGCATCGTACATAGTAATGCGTTTGTAAGGCGCTTTAAAGCTAATGGTATTGTCTCCGGCCCTTACATCTGCGGTATTATTGGTAGCTATGGCAGCATTCTCAAGCAGTTGCTCGGTAATGTCCATCATCCAGTTATAATCCTTGTATGCCGTGTAAAATTCCAGTACGGTAAATTCCGGGTTGTGTGTCCGATCCATTCCTTCGTTGCGGAAGTTTCTGCTAAACTCATATACCCATTCAAAGCCACCAACGATAAGTCTTTTGAGATACAACTCATTGGCTATACGCATATACATAGGTACATCCAGTGCATTGTGGTGGGTGGTAAATGGACGGGCAGCTGCTCCTCCCGGAATACTTTGCAGTACAGGCGTATCTACTTCCAATGCACCGCGTTCATTTAAAAAATTACGAATGGCATTTACCATTTTGGTACGTTTTACAAAAACTTCTTTTACCCCAGGGTTTACAATAAGATCAGCATACCGCTGGCGATAGCGGAACTCTGCATCGGTAACCTCATCATAGGTTTCGCCATCCTTTTCTTTTACGATAGGTAATGGTCTGAGCGCCTTACTCAGAATAGAAAACTCATGTACGTGTACAGAAGTCTCGCCCGTTTTGGTGGTGAATACATGTCCTTTTACGCCAATAAAATCTCCTATATCTGTAAGCTTCTTCCACACATTCTGATACATCGTTTTATCCTCGCCGGGGCAGAGTTCATCTTGCTTTATATAGCATTGTATACGACCTTCTCCGTCTTGCAGCACAAAGAAATTAGCCTTGCCCATATCCCGCACACTCATAAGCCTGCCGGCGACAGTTACCTCTACATTAGTACCGTCTGCCTCATTGGTAAATGCTGCTTTATCATTTTCCCAGCCTTCTTTTATTTCCTTACTACTATGGGTTATATCAAAAGCCGCCGCCGGGTAAGCATCTATGCCCATAGCGGTAAGCGTGTCTAATTTTTCTCTTCTTATAATTTCCTGCTCAGAAAGATGTGTTGTACTCATATTATATTGATCCTATTTATAGCGGGCAAAGGTAATGGATTGAGAGAAACCTTTTTGTTGTGAAACTGAAGTAGAAAATGAATGGAAAATACTGTACCAATATCCTTAATCATATAGACATAGAAAATACAAAGAAGAAGGCCCTGTGCATTTTGAGATTTGACCTTTTAGCTTCACTCAAAACCAATTTCACTTTCCTTTTCGATTTTATTTTCTTAAAAGTGATTTTTTAAAATATATTTACAACCATCATCTTATAAAACTTGCCATGTCTAAATACATACTAGCCCTGGACCAGGGTACCACCAGCAGCCGCTCTATACTTATAGACCATAAAGGACATATTGTAAAAACTGCACAACAAGAGTTTAAACAAATCTTTCCTAAGCCTAGCTGGGTAGAGCATGATGCGGAAGAAATCTGGGAAAGCCAGCTAGCAACTGCAAAAAATGTAATTGCCGACGCCGGTATTTCTGTGGAAGACATTGCGGGGATAGGCATTACAAACCAGCGGGAAACTACCGTGGTGTGGAATAGAAATACGGGAAAGCCCATACATAATGCAATAGTGTGGCAGGATAGACGCACTTCTGTTATTTGTGATACGATGAAAGCAGATGGTCATGCAGAAACAATACAAGATAAAACAGGGTTGGTCATAGACGCCTACTTCAGCGGAACTAAGGTGCAGTGGATATTAGATAATGTAGAAGGCGCAAGAGCCTCCGCAGATAAAGGCGAGCTAGCCTTTGGCACTATAGACACCTGGCTGTTGTGGAAACTCACAGAAGGCAAGGCCCATAAAACAGATGCAAGCAATGCCAGCAGAACGATGCTTTGCAATATACAAACCGGGGAATGGGACGGTGCCCTGCAAGACATTTTAAAAGTACCTGGCAATATGTTGCCACAAATCTGTAGCAGTAGCGAAGTATATGGCCACACGAGTTTACTGGGAGAAGGAAAAGAAATTCCGATTGCCGGCATAGCCGGCGACCAGCAGGCAGCTTTATTTGGACAACTTTGTACCAAACCCGGAATGGTAAAAAACACTTATGGTACTGGTTGCTTTATGCTCATGAATACTGGCGAAAGATTCTTTAAGAGTAAAAACAATCTCCTCACCACCATAGCCTGGAAACTCGATGGAAAAATAACTTATGCCCTGGAAGGCAGTGTTTTTATAGGCGGTGCAGTAGTACAATGGCTGAGAGATGGATTAGGAATAATAAAAACCGCACCAGATGTGGAAGCGCTTGCAAAAAGTGTAAAAGATAATGAGGGCGTATATGTAGTGCCGGCTTTCTCTGGCCTGGGCGCACCTTACTGGAACCCGCATGCAAGAGGAATAATTACAGGACTTACAAGAGGAACTACTACAGGGCATATAGCCCGTGCTGCACTAGAGAGTATCTGCTACCAAACCACCGAAGTATTAAAGGCAATGGAAGGGGATGCAGAAATGGCAATAGGTGAACTAAGAGTAGATGGAGGCGCAGCTAAAAATGACTTGATGATGCAGTTCCAAAGCGATGTACTGAATACAAAAGTAATAAGACCTACCATCACAGAGACCACCGCTTTGGGTGCTGCTTATCTTGCCGGCCTTGCGGTTGGTTTCTGGGAAAGTGTAGATGCGCTGCAAGAACAGTGGCAGGTAGAAAAAGAGTTTTCTCCAGATATGAATGCAGAAGTGCGTAACAAGCTTGTACAGGGCTGGGAAAATGCTGTAGAGGCTACGCTAACTCTCGCCGCAAAAGAAGAAGAAAAATAAACCATGAATAGAAAAGAACAATTACAACGTATAGAACAGAATACAGACTATGATGTGATCATTATAGGCGGCGGAGCCACAGGGCTGGGTTCTGCCGTAGACAGTGCAGCAAGAGGATACAAAACACTACTACTGGAAAAATATGATTTTGCAAAAGGAACCAGTAGCCGGGCCACAAAGCTTGTGCATGGTGGCGTACGGTATCTTGCACAAGGAAATATAAGATTGGTAAGAGAAGCCTTACTGGAGCGGGGACGATTGCTGGAAAACGCTCCGCATGTATGCCATACAGTCCCATTTGTAGTACCAGCTTATGGCGTATTTGGAAAATATTATTATGGTTTCGGTCTTTGGTTTTATGAATTTCTAAGCGGGAAACTGAGTCTCGGAAAAACAAAATTACTATCAAAGAAAAAAACACTGGAGCACCTGCCCGACCTGGCGCAAAAAGACCTTAGTGGCGGTATTTTATACTACGACGGGCAGTTTGATGATAGCCGCCTCGCTATCAATCTGGCAACTACTGCTGCAGAGCAAGGCGCCACCGTATTAAATTACTGCGGAGTAGAAGAATTTATTAAAGTAGATGGAAAGCTGCAGGGTGTAGTGGCGATAGATTCATTTACCCATAAAAAATATGAGCTCAAAGCAAAGGTTATAATCAATGCCACAGGCGTATTTTCCGATGCATTATTGCAAAAAGCCGAAGGGCATGAAGAAGCTACCATAGCTCCATCGCAGGGTATACACTTAGTGGTGGATACAAAGTTTTTTACCGGCGATACCAGCATGATGATTCCTAAAACGGATGATGGCAGGGTTTTGTTTATCATTCATTGGCACGATAAATTATTGCTGGGGACTACAGATACGCCTATAGAAAAAGTAACGGTAGAACCAAAACCACTGGAGGAAGAAATAGAATTTATCATTACTCACTTCAACAGGTATACCGCAAATACCATCAACCGTAAGGATGTTCTCTCTGTGTATGTAGGCTTGCGTCCGCTGGCAAAGTCGGGCGACAGTAAATCTACCAAGGTAATGCCAAGAGATCATGTGATAAAAACGCTTCCCAGCGGCCTTGTACATGTAACGGGTGGCAAGTGGACTACCTACAGAAGCATGGCAGAACATGCAATAGATAAAGCCATAAAAAATACCACACTTGATTTTGTAAGCACCAAAACAAAGAATCTTGCAATACATGGGAAAAGCAATTCCCTTACCCAAGGACATTTAAAAATATATGGAAGCGATGCTGAAATGATTTTGACTTTACAAAAAGAAGACAGCACACTGAGAGAAAAACTACACGAAAAGTATGAGTACACAAAAGCAGAGGTTGTGTTCTTTATTCAAAGTGAAATGGCAGTGACCGTAGAAGATATTCTTGCCCGGAGGTTGCGGCTTTTATTTTTGGATGCCGCCGCGGCAAAAGAAGCGGCAGAAACTGTGTCCGCACTCTTTGTAACATACGGCGATCTATCACAAGAAGATGCACAGAAAAGTAAGGAAGAATTTATACAGCTGGCAGAAGGATACTTACTGCACTAATGTTGTATTGCTCAAAGAACTTAAAAAATAATACTATCAACCATCATCATAAACAATAACTATGTCTCCATTTATCGCAGAAATGATAGGCACCATGTTTCTCATAGCCCTGGGAAATGGTGTAGTGGCCAATGTTGTATTGGCAAAAACAAAAGGAAATAACAGTGGCTGGATCGTAATAACTTTTGCATGGGCTATGGCCGTTTTTATAGGAGTGTACGTAGCTTCTCATGGTAGCGATGCACATCTCAATCCTGCTGTAACACTGGCTATGGCATGCTTCCGGGATTTCAGTATGGCACAAGTGCCCATATACATAGCCGGACAAATGTGCGGGGCTATGCTGGGCTCTTTGCTGGTATATTTTACCTACAAGCAACACTATGATGCCACAGATAATGCCGTACTTAAGCTGGCAACTTTTAGTACCATTCCGGCAATAAGAAGTACAATGCACAATCTTGTCACAGAGATCATTGGAACATTCTTTCTAGTTTTTGGTGTTTTGTTTATTGCAAAGCCCGGGAGCTCGCTCGGGGCTTTAGATGCTCTGCCTGTCGCATTACTGGTATTGGCTATAGGGCTATCGCTTGGTGGCCCTACAGGTTATGCCATAAATCCCGCACGTGATCTGGGTCCGAGAATTGTACATGCACTCCTGCCTATGAAAGGGAAAGGCAGCAGCGACTGGTCGTATGCCTGGATCCCTATTGTAGGCCCACTCATTGGAGGGCTTATTGCAGCAGGTATATTTAAGTTGTTTATAAATTTGGGGTAGAAAATCGCAAAGAAAATATTATGCTAAGAAAAATATTATGCTATTTCGCAGTTCTTTTATCTGTGTGTAGTTGTGCAAATAAAATAGCAGGGAAATCTTCAGGGAATTTTATTCCTGCAAAAAACAATGTAGTTGCCCATCG
>JBBKWE010000110.1:0-10086 GCA_037968795.1 Ferruginibacter sp. | reverse complement strand
TCATTTACACCGTCATTGTCTCTGTCTAATATAACGGGAACTGGTGGTGGTGGAGGTGGTAATGCTTTGGCCCTAGAAATGTTCTGAGCAAAACCAACTGAATACATCAAAGCATCCTGCAATATATCCTGCGTAAGAGCAAAACGATATTGTGCTTGCAAGAAAATGTAAGCCTGGCTTTGAATGTTAGCTTGTATACCCACACCTACAGGAGCATAAGCACCAAATTTATCAGTATAGTATCCTCCGCCTAAACCGGCAGAAAGAAATGGAGCTAATACTGAGTTATCGCCATAAGGACGAATAATAAATGTTGGCTCTAATTCAACACCAAATTCTGACTTGTTATTTGCAGTTCCTCTGTCTTCTGCAAGAAAATCATGAAATACCAATGATGCTTTTGTTGTAAAGTCTACCGTACGGGTAAGACCTTTCCAGTAACTTACGGAGAAGCCATAATCTAACTCTCTAAGTTTAGCAAATGTTCTTGTTGTAGAGGTGCTCTTAAAAGTAGCAGGCGTTTTAATATCAAATGCATTGATAGAGAAACCCAGTAATGCCGGTTTCACCGCAGGCTGGTTGTCACCATTCTGAGCAAAAGCCGAAACTGAGAACCCAACCATCAATAACAATAAGAACGAAAATTTTTGTTTCATAAACACTAGTTTTTAGTTTTTTCTTTAGCTTAATTTGAAAGGTTAATTTATTTTATGTTGACGCAAATGTAACATCTAAAACCATACCAGTCAAGCAAATTTTTAACAAATATATAAAACAATAGTCTTTAAATGTTAAAAAATGTTTCCCACCGACTTGCTTTTCTATAGTGTTGAAAAAAATTATAGTGGATTATTTCATAAAACTTCTATATTTGCAGCCCTTTAAACGAGGTCCGGTAGCTCAGCTGGATAGAGCATCAGCCTTCTAAGCTGAGGGTCATTGGTTCGAATCCAATCCGGATCACTTCAATAGTAGAGACAAAGCCGCATCACTGCGGCTTTTGTGTTTTCTGCAAAGCTCTATTTTTAGAATTTTTCATTCTGATTCTGTGCTTTTTCAGCGCTGATAATCTTTGTTTATGTAAGATATAAAGATAAGCTAAGGCTTGAGACTGTATTTAAATTAGTTCTAGCTATATTTATAAATGTTAATTATACACATGAAAATAAATTCTCAAACAGGACATATTAATACTTATTATTTACAAAAGCCATGGATGTAAAAATTGAAACAAGCTGGAAAGAACAACTAAAGGGTGAGTTTAGTAAGACTTATTTCCAGCAGCTTACTCAATTTTTGAAAACCGAAGTCCTCCTGGGCAAGAAAGTATTCCCTCCCGGTCCTCTAATATTCAGAGCTTTTAATGAAACGCCCTTTGCCGCAGTGAAAGTAGTTTTACTGGGACAGGATCCTTATCATAGTTTTGGCCAGGCAGAAGGTTTAAGCTTCTCAGTAGCTCCGGGGCAGCGGCTGCCACCTTCCTTGCAAAACATATATAAAGAATTGGAAGCCGACCTGGGGGTACAAATGCCCCGAAACTACGGCTGTCTCACTTCCTGGGCGCAGCAAGGAGTACTGTTACTTAATGCATATCTTACTGTAAGAGAGGGAGAGCCTGCAAGCCATTCACAAAGCGGATGGGCTACATTCACAGATGCCGCAATACGAAAGCTAAGCGAAGAGCGAGATAATCTTGTTTTTCTTTTGTGGGGTAATTTTGCTCAGCAAAAACAACAGTATATAGACCAGACAAAACATTTAGTCCTTAAGACTGTACACCCTTCTCCTTTATCTGCGCACCGTGGTTTTCTGGGAAGTAAGCATTTTTCGCAAACCAATACATACCTTGTAGACCATAATATTTCTCCTATAGACTGGAAAATAATTTTAGAATAAATTGCCGGCACATTCTACAAAACGAAAATATCTTGAGTACAACAAAAAAGAAGTATAATTTATTTCAGGAAGTTTTTGGGCGCATATGGGCTATCTGGGGCATGATAACTTTTGTGGTTACTTTCCTCATCATCTTCATACCTTCTATGCTTTCCTATTTATTTAAGGATTATACCACAGGACAAAAATATTTTATAGTTGTAGGTCGGGTATGGATGCGTATCTGGCTTTTTCTCATTGCCTCTCCCGTAAAGGTCTTTGGATGGGGAAATTTTGCAAAAGGTGAAAACTATGTTGTTACGTTTAACCACAATACATTTATGGATGTACCTCTATCAGCACCTTTTGTGCCGGGAGGTAACAAAACAATTGCAAAAGACACTTTTAAAAAAGTACCAATCTTTTCTTACTTCTACCAACGCGGCGGTGTGATGGTGAATAGGGACAGTGAAAGGAGTAGGATAAAAAGTTTTGACGCAATGAAAAAAGTACTTGCAATGGGTATGCACATGTGTATATACCCGGAAGGCACGAGAAACAGAACTGCAGATGTTTTAAAACCATTTTATGATGGTGCTTTTAAACTGGCCATAAGTTCTCAAAAAGCGGTAATGCCTTGTGTGCTTCTGGGCACAAAATCTGCCTTGCCCATTCATAAAACCTTTATGTTGCTACCTACAAGACTGCAAATGCATTTCCTACCACCCGTACCAGTAAAGGATAAATCTGTAAAAGAATTAAAGCAGACAGTTTATGATGCCATGGAGGAATTCTTACTCGTACACAGAAATAAATTATAAAAAAACTATACAGCAAAGCTGGTTCCGCAGCCGCATGTACTGCTGGCATTAGGGTTTGTAAAAGTAAATCCTCTCGCATTTAAGCCACCCTCCCAGTCTATCGTCATATCCATTAGATAAATTTCGTGCGACTTTTCCATGATAACCGGAATATCATCTATTGCAAACTCAATGTCCTTTTCTGTAATGGCGTCAAAATCTAGCACATAGGTCATGCCGCTACAACCTCCTCCTTTCACGCCTACACGCAATTTTGTAGAAGTATCAAAATCATCTGCTTTCATAAGTCTTCCTATCTCTTTGATCGCTGAAGCTGTAAACTTTACCGGCATCGTTTCTGTTTGAGTCATTGTAGCTTTTATTATTGACTGCAAAGGTACAAATACCGTGGAAAGTAGAGGGTATAGTACTTTCCGATAAATGGAATTTATTGACATTACATTTTTTAATGAAATATGAAAGAATCCAAGTATAATTTCACAATCAAGAATTCCTTATTCTACTTTTAAAGTTTATACTTTTGCTGCCAAACAATTATAGGTATGTACATATTGGCTTTTGATCTACAACTGAGTATAACTATTGCAGCAGCATTTATGGCTTTTATCGTAGTAGCTTGGTTACTTGCAGAGTTCAAGGGAATGAAAGATGAAATAAGGGAACGATTAGGCATAAATAATGAAACGATAAAACTCAGACTACAAGCTTATGAGCGGCTTACATTATTTGCCAGCCGGGCAGGATTAAAAAACCTGGTTTCCAATGCTACTTACCAGGAACAATCTGCTGCAGGGCTTCATAGTGATATGATACAGCAACTAAAAAGTGAGTATGATTATAATATTACCCAGCAAATATACGTGAGCAAAGAAGTGTGGAATGCCGTGAGTAAACTCAAGGATCAAAATATCTATATCATCAATCAGTTAGCAGCCACCTTACCTGCAGGCGCGGAAGCGGTAGAACTAAGCAAAAGAATACTAGAGTATACACTTACTGATAAGGCAGAACTTAATGTTATCGTACTGGAAGCATTGGAATACGAGGCAAAAAAGCTTTTAAAGTAGTAGATAGTTTATATCTGTCCAATTTCATTGGCACACACAAAAAATCCTATTATGGAAGAAATAAAAACGGACTCTGGTATTGTAATTAAAGAATTGTACAAGAAGGATGATTTACCACAAAGCGATGTACAACTACCGGGTGAGTTTCCTTATACCAGAGGCGTGCAAGCTACTATGTATCGTGGCAGGCTTTGGACAATGAGACAATATGCAGGGTTTTCTACCGCAGAGGAAAGTAATGAGCGATATCATTTTTTATTGGCGCAGGGGGTAAGTGGCTTAAGCGTAGCTTTTGATTTACCTACGCAAATAGGCTATGATAGTTCTGATGATATGGCAGAAGGGGAAGTAGGAAAAGTAGGCGTAGCGATAGATAGCCTGGAAGACATGGAGCGGCTTTTTAAAGGAATAAAATTAGAAGAAATAAGTACTTCTATGACGATAAATGCAACCGGGTTTATCCTTCTTGCTTTCTATGTAGCACTTGCAAAAAAGCAAGGTGCCGATCTGAAAAAAATCAGCGGCACAATACAAAACGATATCCTGAAAGAATATGTAGCAAGAGGCACTTACATTTATCCTCCCAAGCCTAGTATGCGCATTATTACAGACATCTTTGAGTGGTGTAGTAAGAATGTACCTAAGTGGAACACGATTTCAATAAGTGGCTACCACATACGAGAGGCAGGAAGCACGGCAGTACAGGAAGTAGCTTTTACGCTAAGCAATGGCAAGGCTTATGTGAAAGCTGCCTTGGCAAAGGGGTTAGACATAAATGTTTTTGGTAAAAGGCTTAGTTTTTTCTTTAACGCACACAACAATTTATTTGAAGAAGTGGCCAAGTTCCGGGCGGCTAGAAAAATGTGGGCAGAGATAATGAAGGAGCTTGGAGCTACAGACGAGAAAGCGATGATGATGCGCTTTCATACACAAACTGGTGGCAGCACCCTTACTGCGCAGCAGCCCCAAAATAATATAATAAGAGTAACTATACAAACGATGGCGGCTGTCCTTGGTGGCACACAAAGTCTGCATACAAATGGTTTTGACGAGGCACTTAGTTTACCTACAGAAAATGCAGCAAAAATTGCATTGCGTACCCAGCAGATTGTTGCCCATGAAAGTGGCGTAGCAGAAACCGCTGACCCACTAGCGGGAAGTTATTTTGTAGAAGCACTTACCGCAGAAGTAGAAAGTAAAGCGAGGGAACTTATGAATAAAATAGATGCCATGGGTGGAAGTGTAGAAGCAATAGAAGAAGGGTTTATGCAAAATGAAATTGCAAAAAGTGCTTACGCTTACCAAAAAGCAATAGAGAGTGGAGAGAAAATAAGTGTAGGTGTAAATAAATTTGAAAGCGAGGAAACACAGAACACGCCTATCTTACGAGTAGATGACAGTATAAGAAAACTTCAAATAGAAAAGACAAATGACCTCAAAAAGAGAAGGGACAATGCTGAAGTAGAGCGTTGCATTACCGCCTTATCAATAGCTGCAAAAGGCACGGAAAACTTAATGCCGTTTGTGGTAGATGCAGTAGAAAATCTTTGTACACTGGGTGAAATTTCTCATTGTCTTAGAGCAGTATACGGGGAATACAAATAAAATGTAAATACACAAATCCTTAACAGAGAAGAAAAACCTTTTAACGTTACCAATACAATTGTTTATAGAAATTTGGTGTATCATATGATAGAGGATTAAATCAAATTATTTACAATCAGATTCAAAATGTAAATTAGACTAAACTAGGCCGTAATTTTTGTAATAAAAACAGGCTTTTTTCTAATCTATATGAATGCAAAATTTTAAGACATGAAACTAAATTTTTTACTCTTTTTTATTATCGCCATTGCCATGAGCAGTTGCAGCACCATGTACAAGAGCGGGCAAACGCCTGATGATGTGTATTACTCGCCGGCAAGAGAGATAAAAAAGAACACCGACAATGAAGTAAATCGTAACACTGAAGATGGATATACTTATGAGGAGCGAAATATTAGAATGAGAGCTTATGACCACAGATGGCGTACAATTGACGATCGCTATGACGATTATGGTTATAGATATGATCCTTATAATTATGGCTACACCTATGGCTATTATTACAATCCATATTATTATGCCACTCCGGTATACTGTAATGGTGTAACCATTACGAATCCTAAGAATTCTGTGCCCAGGATGACTAACCTGGGAAGCTATAAAAGTACGCCCAGCACTAGTATAGACCCTAAGACAGGAGGAACATTGTACAATGCCAATAATAATTATCGTAAGTACAATAATTCCAATAGCACAAATGCAGGCAAAGTAATAAACAAAGTGCGAGTTTTTAATAATAACAATATGCCTTCGCAGAACAGGACATACAACCCGTCCTCTTCATCTGGCAGTAGCAGAAGTTCTTCTGGAAGCGGCAGCAGTAGCAGCGGAGGTAGTGTACAACGAAATACAAGAGGTAACCAATAAGTGAATAGGCTTGCCGTTTTTCCACAAACAAACGGCAAGTTTTTTTGATTTCGTTAATTATAGTTTTCCTTACTTCTGGCAAATAATGCCTGGCATTTATTTTCTTATCGGCTATCTCGGCATGCAGCAAAGTGAATGATATTTACATGTCTTTTCGCTCACATCCTAAAATATAAAACAATGAAAAAATACTTTTACATAATAGGTATGCTCGTAAGCATACAGGCAAACAGCCAGACACCGGAAGATGCTATCCGCTATAGCTTCTTCCCACAAAATGGTACGGCCCGTACCCTCGCAGTAGGTGGCGCTATGGGTTCTCTGGGTGGGGACATTACAGCCACGTTTGTGAACCCCGCAGGACTTGGATTTTTCCGAACAAATGAAGCCGTCTTCTCCCCTAGTTTCTTATTAAATAAGAATAAGAACGAGTACAGAGGAACTACCTCTTCCAACAATAAAAACAGCTTCACCATAGCGCCTATGGGTTTTATTTTTGGAAGCGGAAGCGATGAAAAGAAAAAAAGCAGTCAGGCTTTCGCGATAGCCTTTACTCAGACAGCCAATTTTAATAACAGGGTTGCGTTTACAGGATTAAATAATCAAAGTTCCTATAGTGAGCAGTTTGCCGAAGAGTTTGCAAGAAGCGGTAGAAGCATACAGGATGTGCTGAACACAAACTCTCCTCTTCCTTTTACTGCAGCACCGGCACTTAATACCTTTCTTATAGACACTGCAACAATAGGTGGCAATGTCATAGTAAGAGGTACTGCAGAAGGTATTCTGGATGCAGGCGGAGCGCTTGAGCAAAGCTATCTCCGCAATAGCAGCGGAGGCGTATATGAGTTAGGTATAGGCGCAGCAACAAATGATAATGAGCATTGGTTATTTGGTGGAAGCATTGGTATTCCGCTTGTGTACCAAGATAGCAGAACTTCACTCACAGAGAGAGATACATCTTCTAATTCGATGAACGGATTTTCATCTTCTACATTTACAGATGATGTGCGCACTACAGGAGCCGGATTAAACTTAAAAGTAGGGGCCATTTACAGACCAAAGGAATACATACGGTTCGGCTTATCTGTACAGTCTCCTTCGTTTATGCAATTAACAGAAGAGCGCACTACCACCATAAATACGGCACTGGAATCGCCATCTGGTGTCAAAGAAAATTTCTCTGAATCCAGTACCACATTCACTAGCGGACAACCGGGCGAAAATGACTATTATCAAATGACGCCATGGAAGGCGATACTTAGCGGTAGCTATGTATTTAGAGAAACGCAGGATGTTACCCGCCAGAGAGGGTTTATTACGGCTGACGTAGAATATGTAAATCATAAAGGCAGCCGCTTTCGCACTGCAATAGAAGAAAACGTAGAGGATTTTAAGCCTTATTATGATGGGCTCAACGACGTTGTACAAACTGAGTACAAAGGCGCTTTTAACTTTAGAGTAGGTGGCGAGCTTAAATTTAAGACTATTATGGCGAGACTTGGATTTGCACATTACGGTAATCCTTATGATGATAGCAAGCTCAAAGCAAGCCGTACGATTTATAGCGGTGGTCTTGGCTACAGAAATAAAGGATATTTTGTAGATCTTACTTACGTGTACAGTGATAACAAAGATGTTGTTTTCCCTTATCGCTTGCAAGACAGAGCAAATACATTTGCCAGCACTCAAAACAACAGAGGAAATATAGTAGCTACAGTTGGAATAAAATTTTAGGATAGAGTTGAAGACAAAATATTATTGTCTTTTAATACTTTTTTTACAGCATCATAACCCGGCGCACAATAAGTGAAGCCGGGTTGTTTTTTAAACCAGGTTTCTTGCCTCTTTGCATACTTACGTGTGTTTTGCTTGATGCTTTCGATTGCTTCCTTTTCAGATATACGACCTTCCAGAAATTCAAAATATTCTTTGTACCCTACTGTTTGCAGGGCATTACAGGCTTTGTACGCAATTAGGCCTTCTACTTCTTTTCTTAATCCAGTTTGTACCATTTCATCTACCCGCTTATTTATTTGAGCATACAGTTCATGCCTTTCTGGTTGTAAACAGATCTTTATAATTTTAAAATCTCTTTGTTTTCCTAATCCTCTTTGGTAAACGTGAATTGGATTACCTGTACCTCTAAAAACCTCGAGCGCACGCATGGCTCGCTGCGGATTTTGAAATCCCTCTGTAGCAGAAAAAACAGGATCACGCAGTTGCAGCTCTTCTTGTAATGCTTCTAATCCTTTCGCAGCAAATAGTTCCTGTACATTTTTTCGAATATTTTCTTCTACCGGCGGAATATGATCAAGTCCTTCAGCAAATGCTTTAATATACAAACCAGTACCACCAGTCATAATCACAAAATCTTTATCCTCAAATATCTCCTGCACTTTAGTTAATGCAAATGCTTCGTAGTCTGCAGCTGTAAAGCTTTCAGTTACAGAAAGATGAGATACAAAATGATGGGGTGTATTTTCTAGTTGGGCTATAGAGGGTTTTGCTACGCCTATATTCAATTCTTTATAACACTGCCTGCTATCACAGCTTATTATTTCTGTATTATAAGCATGTGCAAGTTGTATTGCAATAGAAGTTTTGCCAGATGCTGTAGGACCGGCAAGGATTATACAGGTTTTAATGACTGATCTAGTTTGATTTATATTGGTCTAAAATCGAAAGGGTTTTTATAGTTCTTCATCTGCTGTATCTTCATCTACAATATCTTCTTCCTCTCCTTCTTCGCCTTCGTTTCCAAAACCATCTTCTAATGATTTTTCTCTTAGGTCATACTTTTCTTCCATCTCTGCAAGCCTTTTATCTATAAGCCCTTTAGTACCATACTGGGAGGGCGCCATTCCTTCTTTTCGTACGCAAGCAGGATAGTCTAGTTTTTCCTCTTCCACTTTATCTACCTGAATAAGCTCTACTCTAAAGTGCCAGTTTTTATTAAAATCATAATCGTATAAAAACTTCTGATTAGGATCTTTAATCTCAGACCCCATAAGCACTTCTTCCATTATGAGGGGTTCTACCTTGTATACAGCATCATATTTTTCCAATGCTATTGCTCTTCCTTTTTGCCAGGCGTCGTTACTCCGGTAAAAGCAAGCCTGGTGCTTGTTATCAAACTCAAAGGCTTTGAGAATTCCTTCATGCAAATCTGCAAAGTTTTGCTTATGCTGAATGGAAATGTCTCTATACACACTTTCATCTTCTTCCCAATAAGTTCTAAAACGGAGTATTGCCATTGCATAAAGATAGAAAATCTGTAGGCTAATAAGCAATTTGCGGCTAGATTATTTGCGATTAAAATATCGAAATTTTGTTTGAGGCTTTCTATCTGTGTTCTAGCAAGAAAAAACCAATCATAAAAGAAAACACCAGGCAGCAAATGGCTGACAATAGTCATTTCTGAAACTGTAATCTAATATAAAAACTTGTTAGTTTATATATTCCAAGCCAAGCTCCTCCCCTTTCTTTCTCATAAATAAAAGGGCATCATCGTACTTATTTGGAATTTCGCCATCCAGAATAGCGTTTCTGATAGCGTCCTTTATAATGCCTACCGTTTTACTAGGCGATAGACCGAATCTCTCCATTATGATTTCTCCTGTTATAGGCGGCTGCCAGTTGCGAATATGATCACTTTCCTCTACTTCTACACAGCGCTGCTTTACCAGTTCAAAATTTTGGCGGAAGCGTTTTACTTTTTCTCTATTCTTAGAAGTAATGTCTGCATTGCAAAGCATCATAAGTGCATCTATGTCTTCTCCGGCATCGTACAGTAATCTTCTGATAGCCGCATCAGTGATTTCTTCCCGGCTTAGAGAAATTGGTCTAAGATG
>JBBKWE010000109.1:0-3440 GCA_037968795.1 Ferruginibacter sp. | reverse complement strand
TCTTCGTCTATAAGAAATCGCAAAGCGGAAGCGGTGTATTGGCAGGTATATCCTTTCAGCATTTTGCTGGCTGCCGTTATGCTATGGCCTTTATAACTTATCACATCTTTAATAGCGATTACTGCGCCGTGCAGTTTCTTCAAAGCTTTCCCAGCGTTGCGGTTTTCATCTAGTTCCTTTGCTTTCTGCCGGGCTTCAATGGCATAAACTTCTACAAAGGCGTTCAGTTCTTTGTGGTTTTCTATTACAGTAAGGTATTCATTCACAACTTCTTCGCAAGATGTATTGCCACTTTGCAGATCTGCGTGGTATTTGTCTATAGTGCTATATTGATACATAAAGGCGTCAAAATAATAAAAATGCCGAAGTGTATCATCTTATGTGATGTAATGATCACAAAAAACAATTCCGCTTCGGCACTTAGCTATTAATAAAAGTTTACTCCGCTACAGGCGCTTCAGGTCCTTTTGCAGATTGCGGGTTGGCAGTTTTACTAGAATCTTTTTCCCGCATACCGTCTTCAATCTCAGATTTTACATTGTCTTTGGCATCATTAAATTCTCTCATACCACGGCCAATGCCTTTCATGAGTTCAGGAATTTTCTTACCTCCAAACAATAGCAAAACTACGATCACAATAAGGATCCACTCGCTACCTCCCGGCATACTTATAAGAAAAGTATAAAATAATGAAGTTGTCATAATAAATTATTTATAAAGAAGGCTCAAAGATAAGCTGAAAAATATTAAGGTTGTATGTGGGGTACGTATTAGAGAAGGGACTTTGTTAAAAAATGGGTAAATGGCTAAGAAAAGTTTATGCTAATACTTACTAACAACTACTGGGGTAAAATTATGAACGCTTTTTTGATTAACAATACCGAGGTATAAGGAAGAGGGCTATTTTTCGCCAGATTATTACGCTGGGAATTAGCATTAATTACGACATTGGTATCATACTTGGACAAAAAAGGCGGCATTTGTGTAATATAGTAAACCAAATAATATTCCTGTTGTGATTTACTTTATCTGCGTGTAAGTCCGTGGAATGAGCAGTTTAACCGCAGGGTATCATAGAAGAACTACAACCTCAATAAAGAAAACGAACTCCGTGAAAATCACATATCAGCCCATTTTGTACTCATTCTAATATATTAAAGTCTGTCTCCAGCTACTTCCCCCAAAAAATTTCTCTACATTTAGCCCCAAACAAAAACAAGCATCACAAACGTGGATAAGAAGGTAGAAGAACAGATAAAAGAATTACTGCAGGAAGAAATGCAAACTACAGCTATGGAAGTAAGCCGCCTGCAGCAGGCAGGGAGCGATAGAGTGTATTACAGAGTAGTAGCAGCAGATAGAAGTTATGTAGCTACTTATGGGAATAATGTACCGGAAAATGAGGCGTTCATTTACCTGAGTAAACATTTTGCTACTAAGAAATTGCCGGTGCCGCAAATTTATGCGGTGAGTGCAGACAAGCATATATATATACAAGAAGATTTTGGAAATGAAGCGCTTCTAGCCGTGCTGGAACGGGAAGGCCATACAGAAAAAGTAAAAGATCTGTATAAGCAAAGCCTTGTAGAACTTGCCCGCTTGCAGGTACAAGGACAGGAAGAGCTGGATTACGAGCGTTGCCTTACCAGTACTACCTTTGGCAAGGAAGCTATTCTGGCAGATCTGCTCTACTTCAAGTATTATTTTCTCGACATTTTAAAGTTCCCCTACGATAAGCAAAAGTTATTGCAGGATTTCGACAGATTTGCAACTTTTTTAGACTCTGAGGACAATCTTTATTTTATGTTTCGCGATTTCCAGAGTAGAAATATAATGATAAGGCCAGACGCACGAGTAGGATTTATAGACTACCAGGGAGGAATGAAAGGGGCGCCACAGTATGACCTGGCTTCACTTTTATGGCAGGCAAAAGCAAATCTATCGCAGGGCTGGAAGGACGAACTGGTGCAAGCATACTTAGAAGCATTAAAAAAGTATAGTGATAAGCCTATTATTGACGAGGATTTTTTGGGTAGATACAGTGGTTATATTCTTATAAGACTATTACAGGTACTGGGCGCTTACGGTTTTAGAGGGTTGTTTGAGCAAAAGGCACATTTTCTTACCAGCATTCCGCTGGCACTACAAAATCTGCAGCAGTATCTCACCGGCAAAAAATTGCCGGAAGAATATAGCGAACTAAACCGTATATTGGCGCACTGTATAAGTGAAGAAACCCTGGCAAAATTCACAACAATAAAGGCCGGAAAGGACGCACGATTGCAGGTAACGATAAACAGTTTTTCGTATTTGAAAAATGGCTATCCACAAGATGCTACAGACCACGGCGGTGGCTTTGTTTTTGATTGCAGAGGTATCCTCAACCCCGGAAGAGAAGAGGCCTATAAGAGACTCAGCGGCGAAGACGAATCTGTGCAGAATTATTTAGAACAAGAAACAGAAATGCTATCCTTTCTCAAAAGTGTATACAATTTGATAGACATATCAATAGAGAATTACCTCGGCAGGAATTTTGATAGCTTAAGTATCAATTTTGGATGTACCGGTGGCCAGCACAGAAGTGTATATGCTGCCAATGCTGTAGCGCGGCATTTGCGTAATAAGTTTGGTTTGCAGCCGGCAGTACAGCACTTGAACAAAGCTAATTGGAAAACAAAATAACATAACTCATATAATATTCATTCACACAATCAATCATAGATAATAATTTGAAAGCAATAATTTTCTCTGCCGGTCTCGGCACCAGACTCGCTCCATTTACTGACAAAAATCCCAAGGCACTTGCGATGGTAAATGGCAAGTCGCTCCTACAAAGAAATATAGAATACCTGCAGAAGTATGGTATAAAGGACGTAATCGTAAACATACACCATCATGGCAGCAAAATAGAAGCAGCTCTTAAGAAAAACAAGGGTTGGGGTTCTAAGTATACCATAAGTGATGAGACTAAGCGCCTTATGGATACCGGGGGCGGACTCGTAAGAGCAAAGAAATACCTTAGCGGTGCAGAGCCGTTTGTAAGTATAAATGTGGACATTCTTACAGATCTGAATCTGTCTGCAATGCTGGAAAACCATCAAAAAACCGACGCGGTTATAAGCGTAGCGGTGAAAAAAAGAGACAGCAATCGCTCTCTTATAATGAGAGATGATATGCGCCTCTGTGGCTGGAAGAACAGCGCTACTGACGAAGAAGTAATGCAACTCTTTGGGCACGACCTACGCCCGTTTGGTTTTAGCGGCGTAGCCATGTGGAATGGAGATGTTTTCAATGAAATAGACCGCCGCGGAAAATATTCTGTAAAAGATTTGTTGCTCGACCTCACTGCTACCACAAAAATCGTAGGCTTTGAGCACAGTGATGGAAAGTGGATGGACGTAGGTACGCCGGAAAATCTGGAAGAGGCGGAGAAGATTTTT
>JBBKWE010000108.1:0-2792 GCA_037968795.1 Ferruginibacter sp. | reverse complement strand
GACGAGGCTTTACAAAAAGAATTTGATCTTCCTTTTTCAAAGTTGATTGACTCCGTTTTCTATTGGAAATTAAATTCCTCGCGAGATTTGCAGTCATTTAGAAATGTAATTGAGCAAGCAATCTATTTGATAGAGAATCAAACGATTACTTTTTGCAATGCTAAAGTGCCTCAACAAGGGGGACATAGGTTTTATTCCCATTATTCGGTTTTAATTAGTCAAAATTCCAGGCATTTTAAACCTGGCGAAAAATTGGAATTTTCCTGTGGCATAGGATTTTACTCACTAGCTTCTTCTCCTAAAATTACTATCAATGATTCTATCTACTACCCAAGCGACAAAGGTTATATAACCTACAGTAAGATTATTGATGATAAGCCAGGTAAATATCAAACTCCCGTTCTTATAACATATGTTTCGCCCGTTGGAGAACAAAAGGAAGAGAAATTTATAGTGCATTACACGGTGGGGAAATAAAAGGTAAGCAAGTATTGCTGTGCCGTCCACAACTCTCACTCAAAAGAGTTAATTCTGATTCATCAGATATTCAGTAATTAGTTATCAATAATTACCTAACTCACTCCACTTCCATTACCCACCACCTCATCAGGATTTACAAAAACCAACTTCCCCTCTGCATCTTCTGCCATAAGGATCATGCCGTTGCTTTCAATGCCACGCATTTTTCTGGGAGCAAGATTAGTAACTACGGTTACTTGTTTTCCTACAATATCTGCTGCAGCAAAATGTAAAGCTATGCCGCTAACGATGGTGCGCACTTCGGTTCCAAGGTCTACTTCCAGCTTTAATAATTTATCAGCCTTCTCTACTTTTTCCGCGGCTTTTATCGTCCCCACTTTCAGGTCTATTTTTGCAAAATCATCAAAAACGATTTCTGCTTTTTGTATTGGTTCTTTTTCTTCTGGCAGCTCTGTTTTCTTTTGTTCTTCTTCTATCTTCATTTTTTTGTTTTTCAGTTTTTCTATTTGCGCAGCTACTTCTTCGTCTTCTATTTTTCTAAATAATAATTCCGGAGCCCGCAGCGAGTAGCCTACGCTTAGCAGTTTTGTTTTACCTGCGTTTTCCCAGTCGAGCATTTTCTCTACTACCTTCATCATGTATATCATTTTCTGTGCGGTGTAGGGTAGGAAAGGATTTGCAAGAATCGCAAGGTTTGCGGTAAGTTGCAGGCAAATGTGCATACAGTTATCTATCTGCTGTTGCGCTGCAGCATCTTCGTCTGTTCCTAGTTTTTTTGCCCAGATCCAGGGCTCTTTTTCCTGCAAATATTTATTGCCTTTCCGGGCTAAATCTATCAGTTCAAATAATCCTTCTCTAAATTGATAATGCTCCAGGCATTTTTCTATTTTCTCTTTTGCTACCGTTATTTCTGCCAGGATTTGTTTGTCTTTATCGTCTATAACATCATTATGAAAAACCGGCACTTTCCCTTTGCATAATTTATGCATGAGCACAAATGTGCGGTTTACAAAATTGCCAAAGACTGCCACCAGCTCGCTATTCACTGCATCCTGAAAACCCTTCCAGGTAAACTCACTGTCCTTTGTTTCTGGCGCAATCGCTGTAAGGTAATACCGCAGAGCATCTACCATTTGTTTCCCACCATTCTCCGGCTTTACAAAGTCCTGAATGTAGTCTTCCATCTCTATGCTCCAGCCACGAGAGGTACTCATCTTGTCCCCTTCGAGGTTCATAAATTCATTGGCAGGCACATTGGTAGGAAGAATATTTCCATGCAACTTCAACATTACGGGGAAAATGATACAGTGAAAAACAATGTTGTCTTTGCCTATGAAATTCACCATTTTTGTATTCTCATCTTTCCAATACGGTTCCCAGTCTTTCCTATTATCTATTGCCCATTGTTTGGTGGCAGATATATAACCGATAGGCGCATCAAACCATACATATAAAACCTTCCCTGAATCGTTGCCATCTGTTGTGGGCACTTTTACACCCCAGTTAATATCGCGAGTTACGGCTCTTGGCTGCAAGCCTCCTTCTATCCAGCCTTTGCATTGTCCTACCACAGTAGATCGCCAGTCTTTTTTATGATCTATAAGTATCCACTGCCGGAGGAAATCTTCATGCCTGTCTAGTGGCAGGTACCAATGCGTAGTTTTTTTCTTTATAGGCTTTGCTCCACTAAGTGTGCTATGTGGGTTAATGAGTTGGTCCGGACTAAGCACGCTTCCGCATTTTTCACATTGATCGCCGTAAGCATTGGGGTTAGCACAAATGGGGCAAGTGCCCGCAATGTATCTATCCGCCAGAAAAGTTTTTGACTCTTCATCATAGAACTGTTCTGTTTCTTTTTCTATGAGGTCGCCTTGCGCCTGCAAAGCCGTAAAAAATTCCTGTGCCGTTTCATGGTGTATAGGCTCAGAAGTGCGGTGATAAATGTCAAAAGAAATACCCAGCTCTGCCATATTTTCCTGCAATAGCGCATGGTATTTATCTACGATGGCTTTTGGCGTTGTGTTTTCTTTTATGGCCTGGATGGTAATAGCAGCACCATGTTCATCGCTTCCGCAAACGTATACCACGTCCCGCATGTGCGCCCTCAGGTAGCGCACGTATATATCAGCGGGCAAGTAGGCGCCGGCAAGGTGACCTATATGTTTTGGCCCGTTTGCATAAGGCAATGCACTCGTTATTAAATATCGCTTCGGCTGCTGCTCCACACTTCTGTATTTCGTGATTAATTTAGTCTCTGGCCGCAAAAATATCGAATCCCGTGGCAATAGCGAAAAAGGAAATGAGGCAAATCG
>JBBKWE010000107.1:0-8792 GCA_037968795.1 Ferruginibacter sp. | reverse complement strand
GCGGCAAGCGGACGGTCTTCTTCGTCTACCACTGTGCCAGACACTATTGCAGTTTTTTGCTGAGCTATAGCGGGTGGTAAATAAGTAAAAAATAAGAAGAAGAAAATCCACTTCATTGTTGCAGTTTACAATTTTGGTTTCTGTGCCAGCTTCGGACAGTTAGAATGCAATTTAGAGAAAACTATGTCTTCGAAAACTTTTTATTGCTGAGTAAAGCGCCTCCACCATTACTTTGCCTTTTTAAGTAAAGAAATCATTGCCGAAGGATCTGCAGCTTTAAAAACACTGCTTCCTGCAACGAGTACATCTGCGCCTGCTCTTACAAGATCGGCAGCATTGTCTATACTTACACCCCCATCCACTTCTATAAGCGTTTTTAATCCTTGCGCATCTATTAATCTTCTTAGTTGGTCTACTTTTTTTAAAGTGTGCGGAATAAATTTCTGTCCTCCAAAGCCCGGGTTTACACTCATCACCAGTACCGTATCTAGTTCTTGAAGAACATCGCAAAGGAAATTCACGGGAGTATGAGGATTAATGGCCACACCGGCTTTCATGCCCTTTTGTTTTATTTCCTGTATGTTTCTATGCAGGTTTCTGCAAGCCTCATAATGTACCGTTATTTGATCTGCGCCTGCATCTTTAAAGGCGTCTGTATATTTTTCAGGCTCTTCTATCATAAGATGTACATCACAAAATTTTTCAGTGGTACTGCTTATAAATTTTACAATCATAGGGCCGTAACTTATGTTTGGAACAAAGCGTCCGTCCATCACATCGAGGTGAAACCATTCTGCCTCACTTTCATTTACCAGGTCGCAATCTGCTTGTAAGTGTAAGAAATTAGCCGCTAATAAACTAGGTGCAATGATAGCCATTGATTATTTTTTTTGCTGTAAAGAATTTATTGCATCGGTAGCATCTGCATCACCGGGACTGTACAATAATACCATTTCATATGCTTTTGTGGCCGCTTCTTTTTCTCCAAGCGCTTCCAAGTATTGTCCTTTGTAGTACCAGGCATCAGGATTATTATTCTGTACAGCAATGGCTTTATCGAGCGTATGCACCGCTTCTGTATAATTTTTAAGCTCAGAAAGAGAGATTGCTTTTTGAATATAAGCTTCAGAGAAAGTATAGTTATCTTTTAAAGCAAGGTCAAATTGCTCTACAGCAAGTGCTTGTTTTCGGATTCGTTGGTAGTATAATCCCTTTATGTAGATAGCATCCCGTTTAGAATTAGAAGCGGGCATATTTGCAATATCGCCTGCCAATACAATTGCCATATCATTTCCCGAGTAGGCATACAAGGTTGCTATATTTTTAAGAAAATCTTCGTTGGGCTGCAGTGCAAATGCCTTCTTATAACTATCTATAGCCTGCAGTGTATCTCCGGATTCTAGTTGTAGTACGCCATTTATTTCATGCCATCTGGCTGTGGAGCTATCAACCATTATTTTTTCTGCGATAAGGGATTGTGCTTTTCCATATTCTTGCTGGTCTCTATACAGCTGAGCAAGGTTTTCTGTAAGCAAAGCAGAGTCAGGGTATAGCTTCAGAGCTGTAATAAGTCTTACTTCTTCATTACTTTCTTTTGCTGCAGATTCTTTTTTTTGCTCGCAAGCAGCAAAAGTCCCGCAAAGCAAGACCAGTAATACTGCGATTCTAAAAGAAGAGGTGAAAAGAAACATACAAACTAATATTACATTACTGTTACAAAAGCCCTTTCAGGCTTAAGTAATTTTGCACGAAAATAATAATAAAAATAATGAAGTTTCTAACATTCAGCTTTATACTTGCAGTTGTGACGGCTATCTCTGCTTTTACTTTTTCCAGCAAAAATTACAGCGGAAATTTCTCACCAGAAGATACAATACATTTTGAAGGGGAAACCCACTTTGCAAATGTAAGGCAACTTACATTCGGAGGTGATAATGCTGAAGCTTATTTTAGTAAAGATGGCGAATTTCTTATTTTTCAGAAAACGCTCCCTGCGGAGGGTATCATGTGCGATCAGATATGGATGGGAAAAATTCCTACATCTAAAGAAGAAGTTTTTACGCCTAAACTAGTGAGTACTGGCACAGGTCGCACCACATGCGCTTATTTTTACCCCAATGGCAAGCATATAGTGTATGCCAGCACACACCTTGGTAGCATAGATTGCCCGCCTGTACCAGATCGTAAGGAACATGGCAATAAATACATCTGGCCTATTTACGAAAGCTTTGACATCTTTAAAGCTGATACTGCAGGCAAGATCATAAAACGCCTCACAAAAACTCCTGGCTATGATGCAGAAGCTACTATTTCGCCACGAGGAGATAAAATGGTATTCACCAGTATGAGAAATGGAGATCTTGATCTTTACACTATGGACTTAGATGGCAAGCATGTAAAGCAAATAACGACAGCTCTGGGTTATGATGGCGGTGCGTGGTTCAGCCCGGATGGTAGCAAGATAATCTGGAGAGCTAGCCGACCAAAGACAGAGACTGAAATAAGAGAATACAAAGACCTCCTTGCACAAAATCTTGTTGCTCCTACAAGTATGGAAGTGTGGATTGCTAACGCAGATGGCAGCAATGCCCGTCAGGTTACAGATTTATCGCAAGCTAACTGGGCACCTAATTTTATGCCGGATGGTAAGCACTTTATTTTCTGCAGCAATCATGAATATAAATACGGATTCCCCTTTAATATGTACATGGCAGATGCTGATGGAAAGAATATATCCAAGATTTCCCGTGACAAAGGATTCGACGCTTTTCCGATGTTTAGCCCAAATGGCAAGAAAATTGTATTCAGCAGCAATAGAAATAATGGCGGCACAAGAGATACGAATATTTTTCTAGCAGATTGGGTAGACTAGTTCAGTTTTACATTGTTTGTTTCTCCTATTACTGAAGACTTTCAGCAGTAGGATAAAACTTTTTTGTAATAAATATTTTTACCCTCTCTTACAACTTTGAAGAAAGTATTAACGTATTTAAAGACGGTAACTACGACCTTCTTATTTAGTGTGATCGTTGTTGTTATAAAGCAGGTTTAAAAAAAATAATTACTTATGAAAAAGATTTTGTTCGGTTTCCTCATCGTATTTGCTGCAGGTTGCTCTAAAGAAGATTTGGTAGGCGGTTCAGGTACTTCTGGTACAAATGCCAATAAGTTATCTGTAGGTAAAAGTGCCGGCGATTTGCTAAGTGCTGCAAAGTTTTCCGGGCTGCAAATAGAAGTAGCATATATGACAGGAAACGCACCAGATAATGCGGCCCTCAATGCGGCTAAGTCATTTCTGGAATCCCTCATAAATAAGCCAGGTGGAATCACAATTTCCCAGCGTGAAATTCCTGCGAGTGGTAAGGCTACTTTATCTGTAGAGGAAATAAGAGCAATTGAAGATGCTAATAGAAAGACCTTTAACAGCGGCGCTGTGATTAGTATTTTTCTTTTATATGTAGATGCAGATTATGACCAACCAAACACCTTGG
Organism: Ferruginibacter sp.; assembly: GCA_037968795.1. GTDB lineage: Bacteria > Bacteroidota > Bacteroidia > Chitinophagales > Chitinophagaceae > Ferruginibacter. The sequence continues at coordinate 5,301 of JBBKWE010000107.1, read as the reverse complement.
GAGTTGCTTACAGAAATACCTCCATGGCATTATTTGGGAAAAGCCTAAAAAGTAACAGCGGCGGATTAAACCAGGTGAGCAGAACAAAGCTAGAAACAACTGGTCTTGAGCATGAGCTGGGACACTTACTTGGTCTTGTAGATTTAGGAAGTGTTATGCAGGTAAATCATAATGATGCGTCTCACGACAAACATTGCAACAATAAAGATTGTCTAATGTATTTTGCTACAGAAACCAATATGATGGCAGGTATTCTGTTAAGTAGCCCTATTCCTACGCTGGATGCAAATTGTAGAAATGACCTAAAAGCTAATGGTGGTAAATAGCCCTGTTTACCGGGGGAGTAATTCGATAATCTCGCAGTTTTTAATTTCTTTTCCGTCTACTGCAAATCGTACAACAGTACGCACCTTCTGCCAGCCTTGTCTGCCTGCTGCGCCGGGATTCATGTGTAAACAGTTAAGCGACTCATCATATATTATTTTCAATATGTGAGAATGACCACTTATAAATAAGCCGGCTTTTGTCTTTTTAATATCGTCCTTTACACCCTTAGCATATTTGCCGGGATAGCCCGCTATATGCTGCATAAGTACAACTACATCTTCGCAAGTAAATACTTCTTGTTCAGGAAAACTTTGTCTTACTTTAGCAGCATCTATATTTCCATAAACGCCTCTTAGTGGTTTGAAGTCTGATAGAGTTTGAATTACTTCTTCTGAGCCAAAATCGCCTGCATGCCATACTTCATCGCAATGTGCAAAATGCTCCAGAATTTTTTCATCAAGGTAGCTGTGTGTATCTGATAATAGCCCAATTTTAGTCACTTACTATTTTGTTTTTTATTTGGGTAAATTTAAGCTTAAAAAAAGTTGAGTGAAAAGTACTTTGTATAAATAAGTGCTTATCTTGACCACCACAATCTAAGACTCGATTCTTAAATATTATTTTATATGCCACATTACCAGCAGCGCGGAAGAATACCACACAAACGTCATACTCAATTTAGAAAAGAAAATGGTGATCTATATGCAGAGCAACTATTTTCTACAGAAGGGTTTAGCAATGACTACTCGCTGCTTTATCATACTTATGCTCCCACGCTTATTACAAAATGCGATGATCCAGTAAATGTAACCCCTCAGATTGCAGAAGAAAAAATGCTTAAGCATAGAAGCCTTGAGGGCTTTAAAGTAAAGCCAGAAAATGACTATTTAGAAAGTAGAAAGCCCATTCTCATAAATAAAGATTGTTGCATTTCCCTTGCTGCACCAGCGCAAGGGACTGCAGATTATTTTTACAAAAATGCAGATGCTGATGAAATGCTTTTCGTGCATGAAGGTAGCGGGGTATTAAAAAGTTGCTACGGGGAATTGTCATTTAGCTATGGGGACTATATAGTTTTGCCAAGAGGCACAATCTATCAAATAGATTTCGAATCGTTACAGAACAGGCTTCTTATTCTGGAATCTTATCATCCCCTGCGATACCCTAAGCGTTATACGAGCAAAAATGGTCAATTGCTAGAGCATAGCCCCTATTGTGAAAGAGACATTCGCACTCCTCAAAACCTGACCACTAAGGATGAAAAAGGAGATTATATTATTAAAACGAAAAAAGCTGGTTGGCTTTATCCTATTCACTACGGAACGCATCCTTTTGATGTTGTAGGATGGGATGGTTGCTGCTATCCTTATATATTTTCTATCCACGATTTTGAGCCTATTACAGGCAGAGTACATCAGCCGCCGCCAGTACATCAAACCTTTGAAACGGATGCCTTTGTAGTGTGCAGTTTCGTGCCTAGGCTATACGATTACCATCCAGATAGTGTGCCGGCTCCCTATAACCACAGTAATATAGACAGCGATGAATTGCTCTATTATGTAGATGGTGATTTTATGAGCAGAAAAAATGTAACAAAAGGGATGCTCACTTTGCACCCCGCCGGCATACCGCACGGTCCTCATCCGGGTACTGTAGAGAAGAGTATAGGTGCAAGAGAAACAAAAGAGCTTGCGGTGATGATAGATACTTTTCGGCCGCTCCATCTTACGCAGACTGCACTGGATATAGAAAATGAAAACTATGTAATGACCTGGGCAGAATAAAAAGCTCAGGGATTACTTATTAAATAAATTACTAAATTGCTGTAAATTAAAATCTAAACAACTGATATGATCAACTTTAATGAAGTGAAAGTAGGCGACTACCTGATGGTAGAAAATGATGGTTCTGTAAAAAGGGGAGTGGTTACTCGTCTCAATGGCGATGAGAAGCAAGCCTGTGTAGATAATGGGGTACAGGAGTTCTGGTATGAAACAAACCAACTTTTACCTTTGCCTATTACACAAGGAGAATTAGAAAATTTACAATTTGATAGTGTTACCCGCGAAGATGGAAATGTAAAATATAGCAAAGGAGCATTTAGAATGCTTATTCCTGCAGAAAATGACTTTAGTAAATATGAACTGTGGTACAGGGATGAGCGCCGGAGTATAGATCACGCTCTTAGTGTGCACGAATTGCAGAATCATTTTTATGAAATGACCAAGGTACACCTGGACGATACTAAGTTTGATTAAACCCAAACCCGGTAAAAAAAACCTTACTATTTTCAGCAATGCCGTAGTTAATAGAATATTGTGCAATTAGGATTTATTAGCCCGTTTTTGTAAAACAAGGAAGCCTCTGCTTTATGGCGCAGGCTTTCATGTTTGTAAGGGTACGGCCAATTATAGAAGACTTTTGTAGCAGACTAACTTTCGTCATTGAAATCGTTAATGGATCTTTAAAGACAGGTTTTTGAAAGTTTCCGGATTTTACGCATAACATACCAATAGATAAAAAAAAGCCTCTACTTTTTACAGTAGAGGCCTTTTTATATCTGAAAATATTTATTACAGATTATGCATCTTCTTTTTTATCTTCTGTATCTGCATCTTTTGCAGCTTCTTCAGCTTCACTTACTTGTGCTGCTGCTTTTGCTACATCGTCAGCGCTGGTTTCCGTAATAGCATTTTCCTCTTTTTCAGTTTCTGCTAATACTTCTTCCTCTGCTACTTCGGCTTTTTCTGCCTTTGCTGCAGCTTTAGCTTTTTTTGGCTTTTCTTCCTTTACTTCAGCTTCTTCCGCTGCAGCTTCTGGTTGGTCAGCACCATCAAGTTTAGCTTTAAGATCAGCTAGTGCACTTAAATCGCCAAGCGTAGTTTTCTCTACCTTGCTCTGTAGGCTCTTTACTGCCTTCTTGGTAGTTTCCTGCTCTGCTCTTCGCTCCTGCATTTGCAATTGCTTTTCTCCTGCTTTTTCGGCTTCCCAGATGCGTGTGTGGCTAAGTAATATACGCTTGTCATTTCTGTCAAACTCTATAACTACAAATTGCGCTATTGCATCCTGGTTTACGGTACCACCGTCTTCTTTATTTAAATGACGAGCCGGAGCGTATCCTTCCAGACCATAAGGCAATTGTACTACAGCACCTTTATCATCTTTCTTTACTACAGTTCCTTCGTGTTGTGAACCTACGCTAAAGGTATCCTCAAGACTCTCCCAAGGATCTTCCTCTATTTGCTTATGACCAAGTTGTAGTTTTCTACCTTCTTTGTCTATGCTAAGGATCATAACTTCTATCTCTTCTCCTACTTTAGTGTACTCACTTGGATTGTTGAAGCGCTTAAGCCAGCTAAGGTCACTGATGTGAATCATTCCACCTATTCCGCTGCTTAGCTCTACAAAAACACCATAAGGAGTGATGTTTTTCACAGTTCCGCTATGCTTACTTCCCTCTGGGAATTGCTCATCTATAGTATTCCATGGATCTTCTGATAGTTGCTTTATCGACAAACTCATTTTGCGAGCTTCTTTATCAAGCGTTACTACTTTAGCATCATACTCTTCTCCAAGGGTAAAGAATTCTTTTGCATTGATTGGGGTATTTGCCCAAATGATCTCACTCACGTGTACAAGCCCTTCTACACCTGGCATTATCTCAAGGAAAGCACCATAATCTTCAATGTTTACAACTTTACCTTTTATTACTTCACCTTCTTTGGTGTTCTCTGTAAGCGTATCCCACGGGTGAGGAGTAAGTTGCTTCAAACCAAGGCTGATTCTTTTCTTATCATCATCAAAATCCAGAACAACCACATTCAGTTTCTGATCTAGTTGTAGTACTTCTGATGGGTGATTTATGCGGCCCCATGAAATGTCTGTGATATACAGTAGTCCGTCAAGTCCACCAAGATCAAGGAATGCTCCGAAATCAGTGATATTCTTGATAGTTCCTTCAAGTACCTGTCCTTTTTCTAGTTTGCCTATGATTTCTGCACGTTGTGCTTCCAAGTCGCTTTCTATAAGTGCTTTGTGTGATACTACGGCATTCTTAATAGCTTCATTGATCTTCACTACTTTAAACTCCATTGTCTTACCTACGAACTGATCGTAATCAGTTACAGGCTTCACATCTATTTGTGATCCCGGTAAGAAAGTTTCCATTCCAAATACGTCTACAATAAGACCTCCTTTGGTCTTGCTGGTAACTGTACCAGTAACGATTTCACCAGTTTTGTTTACTTCTACGATTTTCTCCCATGCTCTTGCTGTACGGGCGCTCTTACGGCTAAGGTTAAGATTACCATCACGGTCTTCTTTTTCTATAACCATTACTTCTACCTTATCTCCTACATTGATACCTCCGGGAATGTCACGGAATTCATTTAGGGAAATAAGTCCATCACTTTTAAAGCCAATGTTTACAACAGCATCCGTTTTTGTGAGGGACTCGATAACTGCTTCCAGCATTTCACCATCAGTGATTTGCTTAAAAGTTTGATCGTACACAGCGTCAAATTTTTCAAATTCTGCTTTGCTGTAAGCCGAAACATTTCTTTTGTCTCTACTCCAGTCAAAATCGTCGTGTGCGGTTTCTACTTCAGGCGCTTTTTCTTCCTGTACGGGAGCTTTAGCTTCTTCAATAGTTTCTGTTTGGGTTTCAGGCTCATTTGTTGTCGCAGTAGCTTCCTCTGTAGTACCGGTAGATTCCTCTACGGCAGCAGTGGCTTTGGGCTCCTGATCGTCTGCGTTTAATTGCTTGTTAACGTTAAAATACATAATAATTATACCCGCTGTTTTATACGGGGCTGCAAAAGTAAGAATTTTTAATAAAGTATCAAAGCCATATTGGCACAAAAAAAGCCTCCCGGTTTCCCGGGAGGCTTTGTATTTTCTTTCCTTTTCAGGGGAAAACTATTTATTTAAGATTAATACTGTACAAGTACCGATCCTGTTTTTAGTCGCTCACCG
>JBBKWE010000106.1:0-20459 GCA_037968795.1 Ferruginibacter sp. | reverse complement strand
CCGCAACTCTAGAATTACAATAAAACTAGATGGAATCAGTTTCAACTCTGGTAAAAATCTGCAATACTATTATCGAATCTCAAACATAGATAGTAATTGGAAGGACCTTCCTGGCGCCGAATTATTATTAGAAAACATGAGGCCAGGCAAATACAATTTAGAATTTATTTGTAGCTTAAGGGAAAATAGCAGGCAGTCCGAAATTACGGGTTTCACATTAGTAGTACTCAAACCCTGGTATCAGAAAAACATTACAATCATTCTGGGTATTCTGTTGCTGGGCTTATTGTTTTATTTCATCCTTCGCTGGCAGAGTAGGAAAGTAGAATATAGGGAGAATTTGAAGCGAGAACAGGCGCTCCACATTATGGAACTGGAGCATACGGCTTTGAAGTCGCAAATGAATCCTCATTTTATTTTCAATTGCCTCACCTCTATACAGCATCTTATTATTTCAGATAAGAACGAGGAGGCCAATGATTACCTTGTGCAGTTTGCTAATATTGTGAGAAAATCACTTGAGCTAAGTGACACTTCTTTCATAAGCATAGAGGATGAAAAGCAATTTATAGAAGATTATTTATCGCTCGAATTACTGAGGTTTACTGGGCAGTTTACCTATGAAGTTATAGTGGCAGACAGTATAGAGGCAGCGGCCATCTTTATACCACCAATGCTACTACAACCCATTGTGGAGAATGCGGTAAAACATGGCGTTACAAAAAGTGACGATCAATTAGGACAAATTTTAGTAAGCTTTGAGAAAGAGAAAGGTTGTATAAAATGTATAGTAAAAGATAATGGAGTAGGGCGGCAGGCAAGAAAGGAGCTGTCAAGTATTTCTAAAGGGAAGAAAAGCTATGGTTTGGAGTTTGTACAAAAGCGATTGCAAAACGCTGATAAGCCAGAAAGCAATAAGAGTGTATTTATAGTAAATGATCTGGTATCCGCAGATGGAAAAGCAATAGGTACAGAAGTAATTTTACTACTTCCTTATAAAACAATATAGTCATGATCAGAGCCATTCATGTAGAAGATGAACTGCACAATCAAGCACTGCTTAAGCAATTGCTTGCAAGGCATTGCGCAGATAAAATTATGCTCGTAGGGTCAGCAAAAAATAAAAATGATGCTGTAGCCCTCATTGCAAGGGAAAGACCTCAGTTGTTATTTCTAGATGTTGAATTGCAATCAGGAAATTCTTTTGAGCTGATTGATTTGATCAATGACTATAGCCTGGAAATAATTTTTATCACTGCATATGCAAAGTATGCAGTGGAAGCATTTAGAGTGAATGCTGTTGACTATATTTTGAAACCCATTAGCACAAAAAGCCTGAGAGAATGTGTCGATAGAGCCGTGCTAAAAATAAACGAGAAAAATGCGAAAACTTTGCCCGGTAAAGAATCCTCAGCTTTGGATACCACAGACCAGGAAAGGCGGGTGGGTTTTCATACACATGAAGGGACAGTATTTTTACAAGTTCATGAGATTATAAGCATTGAGGCCAGCGGTAGTTACTCTATCATTCAAACGGTATCGGGTAAGAAGCTCACTTTAACCAAAAATGTAAAGCAAGTAGAAGAAGTTTTTCCAGAAGATTCGTTCGTAAGAGTACACCATTCCTGGAGCGTGAACATGAAGCATGTGCAGCGATATATTCCTGGCAAAAGTGGTTTTGTAGAAATGATAAACGGTGGCAGGATACCAGTTTCTATTCGCAAAAAAGGTATTTTCCTTGATAAATTTTAGGCTTGATATACTGCTTTGTATACTATGCTTCCTTCAAATACTGTATCATGTTTCCTACAATGTTTTTCCAGTAAAAATGCGTGTAAAAAGATTTAGGTGCCGGAGTACTGGTTTTATTTGACACGGCTTGCTTTATGGCATCCGTCATCTTGTTGCCATCCAGTGATGTGATGAACAACTTTTCGCCTGTAAGCTTCAATGGAATACCTATAGCACCATTGGCGGTGCTCACAGCAGTGAGGCCATAAGCAATAGCCTCTACTAACTTGGTTTTTATCCCTCCGCCTTCTTCTACAGGGTTTACAAATATATCTGCCCCTAATAAATAAGGTTCAATCGCCGGAACAAAACCCGCAAGAACTATTTGAGATTCCTCTTGTAATTTATGGCTCAGATTATCACTCAATCCTCTGCCACAAATAATAATCTTGTAAGTATGCTGTTCCTGATTTTTTAACGCAGGAAGAAGTTTTTCCAGTATAAATTTTATTGCATTTACATTGGGTGTATAATTCAAACTGCCATTAAATAACAGCAATATATTTCCTGTTTGGATACCAGCGTGCAGCGATGAAATATATTCCTTTGCTGCCATGCGGTCTTCTGTAGGTGGGGAAGATGGTATACCAGTCCCGTAGGTGAGAAGCTGCGTTTTTTCCTGTTTTAAACCAAATGCTAAAAGAGCATATTGCCTATCTTCTTCTGTGATATAAAAGGATAAATCGGCCTTACGATGCGTCCATTTTTCATAATACCACAAGATTCTCCACCAGGACTTCCCAAAGCTTTTAAAACGTAGGGATTCTATATTATGTGATCGTATTACCAATTTTACACCTATTCTTTTTTGCAGCCAAACACCCAGCCAACCAAAATAGGGATGCTCCAAAATCAGGTGGGTGATTTTCTCTGCCTCTATAATTTTTTTTATTTTTTTAAAAAGATAAATATCGCAATAGCGAGTAGCTTTATCTGATAAAATTTTATAGTACCTCCCTTTAAAATCTTCCGGCTCAGCATTAGCTTCTGTAAGCAGCAGTGTCACAGAAATTTCCTTACTCAGATAGCTATATAATTTGCTGATAGCCTTTTGACCGCCCATGGCAGCAGGGTATACTTTATAAGAAGTAAGTACTGCCACTCGTATGTCACTTGGCTCTTGCAACAGGTTATATTTTACGATTTATCTTTTACCCTCTGAACATTTGTTTTAATTAGGCATGAAGTGAAATTAGCAGCCGAATCAAAAATCAAAAGTCTCCTTCATTAAAAATCTATTTCTCTTTCTTGCTTTTCCTCCAATACACAAAGCCGCAAAACAATATTAATGCAGCAAGCACCCAGCCAATAGCCGCACTCAAATTATCGCTCCAATAAAATATTGCAGGTTCAAATTTGAAAGTTATGGTATGGTCTCCCGCAGGCACATTTAAAGCACGCAAAACATAATTTGCTTTAAAGATCGGTGCTTCCTTTCCATCTATGTATGCCTTCCAGTCTTTATAATATACTTCGCTAAACACCGCTATGTGAGCCGCTGAGCTCTTACTTTGATATGTTATTTCATCAAAATCAAACTTAGTTTGCTCTATGCTCGAAGTACTATCTGCCGGGCTATATTGTCCTACAGCAGCTGCAAAAGATTTATCTGCAACTGCTGAGTCTCTTGGGTTAAGGCCAGTAAGGGCTTTCATTTCTGCCATCGGGCCGTCTACCAATTTCACATTTTTTACAAACCACACATTACCCATTGCACCGGGATTGGTTGCTGCTACTACCTGCTCGCCCTGCTGCTGTATCACATATTTTGTATTGAGCATATTCAGCACAGCAGTATTGGGGTTGCCACTTAGTTGGTAAGCAGCAAGATCATCATATATGCCCAGCTTAGCGGCATGGTTACCACCTATAGACTTGTGATAGTAACTGGCATTAGATGTTTGAAAAGGATCACCACCACTCATATCAAAAACACGATAGTTAAGATCTTTATCGGCCAATATTTGTTTATCTGCCGGTCTCATTGGGAATGCCTGCTCCTCGTAGGTATCAGAGCTGTCATAGTTAAAACTGTTCAGGTATTTGCTATCCATCGTAAGCAGATCTATAAGTGTAAGCATAATCATGCCTATCATAAGGATTGTAGCGTTAAGTTTTCTTTTTGCAAAGGCAAATATTAATGCTGCCGCCAGTAAAATATATATAAACGACCTGCCTACGTCACCCAGAAAAACGGAAGCTCTATCCTTATGCAAAGCATTTACAAAAGCCCTGGCATCTGTCTGTGCAGTAGGGCTTTGTTGCATATTAGAAACCATGCCTTCATACACCTGGTTATCTCTTTCAGGTATATATTTAGCATTAAGCTCAGCTAATTTTGCATTTGCATCTGCGCCACCCTCTGTTAGTATTTTATTGAACTCTGCAGTTCGCATTTTGTTCTCACTTCCAAAATTTGTACTGGCATAAAACCCTAAAGCAAGTGCAAAAACAGCAGCAGTAATTATCCCTCCCAGCTTCAATTTCTTAAAATCAATTGCCGTGTCTCCCACTAATTTATCAATGAACAAACAAGCCACTATAGGAAATACAAGCTGCGGAATTACCAATGCCATGGTAGGCACTCGAAACTTATTGTAGAGCGGAAAGTGATCAAACATAAAATAATTGAAGGAAGGTAAATTGCTCCCCAGTGCTAGAAGTATCCCTAACAAAGCTGAAGCAAATGCCCACCACTTGTGCTTTCCATCAAGATAAAACATACCCATAATAAACAGGAAGCAAACAATGGCTCCCAGGTACACAGGTCCATTGGTAAATGGCTGTTTACCCCAGTATAGATTTCCACTGGCATATCCTACCGCCTGATCAGTCGGTGCGCCAAATTTTTCGCTGATAAATTTTACGGCGTTGGCTTCTTCGTCTAACTTAGGAAAGCTATATACTTCGCCATCTCGCTGAGCTTGATGGTTGCCATAACCCATTACGCCCGGAAACATAAGAGACATCGTTTCCGCTTTTCCATAGCTCCACTGAAATGCGTAGTCTTTGCTCAAGCCTGCGGTCTTCCCGTCTTTTACAGCTTCGTCTGTTTTTTGTGCAGAATCATCCATCACTAACTGGCCACCTCGCTTACTTTCCTTTGCATAATCATAAGTGGGAAATAGCGTTACGGCATTCATTAATAAACCCAATACACCGGCAACTACAATTATTCCCAGGCTGCGAACAAGGTGCGCTACTTCTCCTCCTTTTACTAATCTTATGATGTAACTCATACTCATAGCCAGCAAAACAAAGAAGAGATAATAACTTATTTGCTGGTGACCTTGCGCTATTTGTAACCCTGTGAGTACTGCAGTAAAGGTAAAGCCTAACAAATATTTTTTATTAAAAATAAGAATACAGGCACCTATGACTGCGGGTGCATAAGCGAGTGCCAGCATCTTGGTGTTATGACCTGCAGTAATGATAATAGGGTTGTAGGTACAAAAGGCAAAAGCTAAGGCACCCAATACGGCAGCGTAGGGGCGGACGCCTAGGCATATTCCTAAAAAATAAAAACAAATACAAGCCAGAAAAAAGAAATTGATTGGTTCTGGCAGTCCAAGCGTAAGTACGCTACTGATGTGCAGTATTGGATTAAATTTTCCTTCTACAGCAACCTGAAAAGCAGGCATGCCGCTGAACATAGCTGGCGTCCATAAAGGCATAGTGCCATTTGCTTTTTTATATTCCAGGGTTTGATGCGCCATACCTTGCCAGGTCGTTTGGTCAGAAGCTCTCAGGCTTACTCCAGTTTCCAGGGCTGACTTGCCCATAATAACGGAGGTCACAAGAAATACAGCGATGGCTATAAGATGCGGAAGTGCTTTTTTCCAGATTGTTTTGTTCATTTGTGCTACTGTTTGTTGCAAATGTTTTTCTATTTACCTTTTTTAGAAGAGGATTTACAAATACTTTTAAAATTCTTCGGGCAAATTTATGGTAATTATTTCTTGAATGGACTTAGTGTACTTACCTCAAATTTCTATATTGTAACTGCTACCTGTCCTTTATATAGAATCAATGCATATTAAGCCACATATTCCCAACTTATTCTTCAATTATATTAGTTATTTTGCCGCTCTCAAAAAATAATCAATTCAACCAGATGAGTAATTCTATTTTTAGAAAAAAATCTATTTCTGTTATCCTTGCTGATGCTGCCAAAGGGTATTCAGATGGCGAGCATAGTGGGCAATTAAAAAGAGTATTGGGAGTAAAAGACCTTACGCTTTTTGGAGTAGCAGCAGTGATAGGAGCAGGCGTTTTTAGCAGTATAGGAAAAGCCAGTTATGATGGAGGGCCGGGTGTAATATTTCTTTATGCTTTTACGGCAGTAGCCTGTGCGTTTGCTGCATTATGCTATGCTGAGTTCGCCAGTACAGTTCCTGTAAGTGGCAGTGCTTATACGTATAGCTATGTTGCGTTTGGGGAGATATTTGCCTGGATTATTGGATGGGATCTCCTTATGGAATATGCCATTGGTAACATAGCTGTAGCTATAAGCTGGAGTGATTATTTTACAAATTTATTAGATAAAGTAGGTCTGCACATGTCTTCCTGGCTCACTATGGACTATAGTACTGCTCATGCAGGTTTTAATACTGTGACGGAGCAACTTGCAGCAGGTACAGCCATTAGTACAATAGACCCCACGCTTGTAGACCAATTTAATGCCTGGAGCGGTGCTCCATCTGTTGCTGGATTACGATTTATCATGGACGTTCCGGCTTTCGGAATTGTGGCCTTAATCACCGCCGTGGTTTTTGTAGGAATACGAGAAAGCAGGGCAATGAGTAATATTATGGTAATTATAAAACTGGCTGTTATTTTTCTTGTTATAGTGCTGGGAGCCTATTATGTAAATCCAGAAAATTGGTCTCCATTTGCCCCTAATGGCATCGGCGGTATTCTTAAAGGTGTATCGGCAGTGTTCTTTGCCTATATAGGTTTTGATGCCCTTAGTACCACAGCTGAAGAATGCAAAGATCCTCAGAGAGATCTTCCCAGAGGTATGATATATGCGCTTATTATTTGTACGATTTTATACATTTTACTGGCTCTGGTTCTTACTGGAATGGTATCATATACCAGGCTTAATGTAGGCGATCCATTGGCTAAGGTTTTTGAGGAAAGAGGTATGCCATGGATAGCAGGAATTGTGGCCGTAAGTGCCATCATAGCTACGGCAAGTGTATTGCTGGTTTTCCAGATGGGACAGCCAAGAATATGGATGAGCATGAGTAGAGATGGTCTTCTGCCAAAAATATTCTCGAAGATTCATCCTAAATATCATACTCCATCTTTCTCTACTATTCTTACGGGTGTGCTGGTGGCGGTACCGGCTTTATTTCTAAATCTGGAAGTGGTACTGGCACTTACAAGTATAGGTACACTATTCGCATTTGTGCTTGTATGTGGAGGCATTTTGGTTATACATCAATTGCCCGACAGGCCAGAAAGTAAATTTCGTGTGCCATTTATTAGTGGAAAATACATTGTGCCTATGTTATTAATTGCAGGAGTTGCACTTACTTTAAGGTATGCACCGGGTCATTTTGAGGAAACGCTGAGCCTGGAGAAATTCCCTATGCTTTTATTTTGGGTTATCGCGACAGTGGTTGCTGTTTACTCTTTTCTCAGAAATTTTTCACTCATACCCGTTCTCGGTCTTATTTCTTGCTTCTACCTTATGGCGCAAGAGCATCATAGCAACTGGTTGCGTTTTCTCATCTGGCTGGGCATAGGAATGGTTGTTTATTTCCTTTATAGCTACGGGCACAGTAAGCTTAATCCTAAAGGCCGTATCGTAGAAGAGGAAACCAAAGCCTAAGAAATTGTTTTAATTCAATATGCTATTATTTACAGATACTTCAGAAAATTTGCTCCCCTACGATGGGGAGCTTATTTATTTTGGGCAGGTGTTTGATGCCCGGGAAGCCGCCGATTATTATGCGTCGCTGCTTCAGTGTATTGATTGGAAGCAAGACGAAGCTATTATTTTTGGCAAAAGAATTCTCACCAAAAGAAAAGTAGCTTGGTATGCAGATGCCCGGTTTCCTTACACCTATTCAAAGGTTACCAGAGAGGCGCTTCCCTGGACTGAAAATTTATTAATCCTAAAAAAGAAGGCAGAAGAACTCACCGGTGCAGAATACAACGCCTGCCTCCTCAACTTATACCATGATGGTAAAGAAGGCGTAGGTTGGCATAGCGATGATGAAGTTGCACTTGCTCCGCAAGCAGCTATTGCTTCTATAAGTTTTGGAGCCGCCCGTCGTTTTTCCTTTAAACATAAAATCACTAAAGAAACAAGGACTATATTACTGGAAGACGGAGCATTACTGGTGATGAAAGGCGATACTCAAAAGAACTGGTTACACAGCATCCCTAAAATGGCGAAAGTAACCAGTCCTCGCATTAGTCTCACTTTCCGGAACATGATTTCTTAAGAATTCCTCATGTTTTTATTTACTTGCTTAGATACTTTATATTTACCAACCCGCTAAAGTTTTTTTTGCGGTTTTTTAATATTTACTATGGAAAAAAACATAAATATTACCTATAGTCTTTTAGAAGATGATAGTGCCTTATCAGCAGAGGATAATGCGCTTCTACAAGAGGCAAGAAGCGTAACTCAAAATGCTTATGCGCCTTATAGTAAGTTTCTGGTAGGCGCTTATGCCATCCTTGAAAATGGCGAAAAAGTGAAAGGAACCAATCAAGAAAATGCCTCCTTCCCTGTTGGGATCTGTGCAGAGCGAACACTTTTGTCAGCGGCTTCTAGTTTTTTCCCTGGAGTAGCTATAAAGACAATAGCCATAAGCTATGACCATACAAATGGTACAAGCAGTAAGCCTATTTCTCCCTGCGGCGTTTGCAGACAAACGTTGCTGGAATATGAAAGCAGGCAAGGAGAATCTATTCGACTTATACTGGCCGGGCAGGATGGTAAGGTAATTATTCTTGACTCTGTCAGCAGCTTGCTACCTCTATCTTTCGGGAGTGCAGACTTGTTGTAGCCGCAAGACTGGTCGATAATAAGTAACCTAATTTTTTTATCTTCATTACATGACTATTAGCCAGCAAGTTGCCTATCTTTTTATTCTCGCTATCCCGATAGCGTGCATTGCCTGGACGGTAACGCATGAGGAAGTATTTAGGGAGCCTCGTGATTATTGTATCAGGAACTCTCAAGAATGTAAAAGCTTGCTGCAGCGGAAATTTTTTTATCTCTTCACCTGCGAATATTGCTTTAGTCATTACGTGACTGCGATCTTCTTATTTATTACAGAATACCATCTTCTTTTCTCTGACTGGAGAGGATATTTAATTGCATTCTTCTCCCTGGTTTGGATCGCAAATATGTATATGAGCATTTATGGTTTTGTAAGAGTGGGAATGAAAAAAGAAAGACTTGAATCAGATATAAAAGAAGTGGAATTAGAGGAAAAGGAGAGTGGATTATAACAATCATTTTTAAAAATTTTCTTTAACACTATTTTATATTTCCTCCTACTTTTTAGTAAACAATAAGCCTTTTTGTTTTGCTTAATATCAATTCTGGTGTTGTAATGTACATCCAATAAAATTCTTTTTGTGGAGCAAATACGGCTTGGCATAGTACTTGTTTTACTGCTGAAAAAAATACTCCCATGACAAAATTAATTTTATCTGTAATGTTTGCTTTTGTAAGCATTACTGTAGCAAATGCACAGGTAGAGATTACTACTAATCTTACCACAGATTCCATCAAAGTACTTACCGCAGAGGATATAGTGAATGCAAGGCCAGACGCTAAAAAGATGAAGCGCACAGAAAAAGTGAGGTTGATAGCAGCAACAGAAGATAGTATGAGACTTGCACAAGATAGCATTGCTAATGCTGATTTTGCTCTGGAAAGGGATACCTGGAAAGCTCAGAAATCTGCAACAATAGATAGCATTACAACTAGCTACTATACCGCTGTAGACTCTATGACCAGTTTTGAAGACGCAAAACGAAGAGCTGAAGAAAAAATATTCTCAAAGGCAGATATTCCTACTTCAAAATATGGAGTAGTAAGGGCGATCAATGAAAATTATTTTGATAAATACCAAAAAATGTTAGAAGACGACATGCAATCTGCTGTACATTCTGCAGCAGCTTATGCAGAATTGCGAACTGAAAGAGAACTGAAGATAAAAACAGCAGTAGGCAAGAAAAAATCTAAAAAGTTAGACAAAGCATGGAAGTCCTACCTGAAAGATAATCCTGAAGCCGCACGCTTTTGGGTTTTTAGTGGAAGCATGATGGAAACTACAGCGCTGAAAAAGTAAAATATTATTCAATAAAATTACATTAGCCATGTGCAAGCCTTTACTTTACAAGCTTGCACATGGTTTTTTTTGTGTAATGTGATTAATAATGGTAATGAGTTATGACAGATTTCTTTAATACTCCGCTAACTCTGTATATAATTCTTTAGTTCATCAATGGTTTCTTTCTGCGCAAGTATAGTGGCTTTTACTACGTCACTCATTGATATAATGCCTACGAGTTTTTCCTTTTCAAAAACAGGAAGATAACGAATGCTTTTATCGGTCATTTTTTGCATACATAATTCAATCCTATCATCAGGTGAAATGGCAGGGCAGTCGGTACTCATAATATCTGATACCAAAGAACTGGTAGAGTTCTTTCCTTTTAAGATTACTTTTCTGCTATAGTCTCTTTCAGTCATTATGCCCAGAAATTTGTCGCCCTCCATAATGACTACAGAGCCTATATTTTTTTCTGCCATCAACTTAAGCGCATCTATTACAGTAGAGGTAGGTGGAATGCCTTCTACCTTTGCGCCTTTTCTTTTTAGTATTGAAGAAACTTTAATCATAATGATATGTTTAGGTTTTCTAAAATAAGGAAAGAATGCTTTAATAAAGAATATTTTTTCTGAATGAATTATTTATTGCCGGGCTAATAATCAATTTGTCGCGAGGTCTTTTTCTGTAAACTCTAACAGGAGAAACCTTATTTATTACAAATCTTTTAAAAGATATTCTAGCCCATTAAGCTTTATTTCATAGAGCGTTTGCAACTGCATGCCTAGCTTCCCCGGAGGGAATCCTTTGCGGGCAAACCACTCCAGATAACTTACCGGCAATTTGTACAACAGCCTGCCTTTATATTTGCCAAATGGCATCTCCATTTTCTTTAAACTTACAAGCAGAGTGCCATCGGGCAGGGGAGCGTCTTCCATTTCCTGTTTTTATGCTGCAAAATAATTTACCTGCCTACAACGGGCACCACGGGCAGACTTTCATTTCCTACCTTATCTACAGATTGCACGGCAAAGAAATAATTGTCTTTACTATAGGGAAGTTGAAGTGTATTATCTTTTGTATAGATCTTCTTTTCCCAAACAGGACTTGTCGTTGCTCTTACCAGAACAAAGTAGCCATCTGCTGTACCGGTTGCAGGCGCCTGCCAGCTGAGCGTAGAAGAGTTAGTCAGTTGTTTTACTTCTATTGTTACTTTTTCGGGTTTTGCCGGCGCCGAAGCCATAGAAGCAAGGCTGGCAAGGTTTATTGCCGTATTCTTTCTCAGGTATTCAAAGTCCATAAACTCTGGTAAGTCGCCGTATTGAATTCCATTTTCTACTCTTACATTCTGGTGCTGATGCGTATAGTTCTCATTCATTTCTGTAATACGAATGGCAGGAAAGCCATTATTTACATAAGCAGTGTGATCGCCACCTCTTAGAAACCTGTCATTGCGATAGATCATCACCACTTCAATATTAGGAACATATCTTTCCCCTAGTTCCTTTACATAACGGGCAAGCTGGCGGCTATCGCCGTCATTTTCTAAGCCCATTTGTCTTATATAACTTGCTTTTTTTTCTGTGTCAAAGGCGGGTAATCCTTCGCTAAAAACCCTTACCTGCGTATTATTTATAATATTAGTTTGGTTGCTGTGATTGCTTCCCATAATATCATTATTGAGGACAGCTTCTATTGGCCAGTTTTCTGCTTTAGCCTTATCTGCCATATACTTTGCGCCCAGCAATCCTTGCTCTTCGCCGCTTACGGCTACAAAAATTATGGTGGCAGGAAATGATCTTTTACTCATTATTCTTGCAAGCTCTATCACGGCCACGGTGCCGCTGCCGTCATCATTGGCTCCGGGTGCATCTCCCACACTGTCAGTAGGACTGCTGCGCATATTATCAAGATGGCCGGTTATTATAAATATTCTTTTATCATTTTTATCTGTGCCTTGTAGTTTGGCAATTACATTTCCAAGTACCACAGGTCGGTTTATTCTGCGCCCGTCTGCAGGCAATGTGGTCGTATCTATATACACCTCCATAGGAGATTTACTGCTGCGGGCATAAGTAGCAAATTTATTGAAAACCCAGGTTCTGGCAGCACCTATTCCTCTTTGTTTACTACTTTGGTTGCTAAGCGTATTTCTTGTGCCAAAAGCTACAAGACTATTGATGTAGCTCTTCAGGCTATCTGCATTTACCTCATTTACCATCTCCTCTATTACAGGATTTTTCTTAATGATGGTCTGCGCCTGCAAGGCAAACGGACAGTAGAATAGCGAAATGATTACCACAATTTTTCTCATGTTATTGATGATTATAAGCTATTAATGATATAATATTATTTAAAAAAATAACTCGAATGATTTTTTAATTTTTACTGTCCTTCTTACTCCGCCATTTATCTATTACCGATTGCATATCCTCGGGCACAGGGCTCTCAAAAAGCATATGCTCCCCGGTAGTAGGATGTTCAAACCCTAGCTCTCTAGCGTGTAATGCCTGGCGCGGACACAACTTAAAACAATTATCTACAAATTGCTTGTACTTAGTGTAAATAGTTCCTTTCACAATTTTGTCGCCGCCATAAAAATCATCAGAAAAAAGCGGGTGACCTATGTACTGCATGTGTACACGTATCTGGTGGGTACGCCCCGTTTCCAGTCTGCATTCCACAAGAGTGACATAGTTGAACTCTTCCAGCACTTTATAGTGCGTAATAGCATGCTTCCCGTGCTCTCCTTCAGGGTAGGTGGTAAATAATTTTCTGTGTCTTTGATGTCTTCCAACGTGGCCAGTAATAGTGCCTTCCTGCTGTTCAAAACTACCCCACACAAGCGCTATATATCTTCTGTGCACCGTATGATTGTAGAATTGCTTAGCTAATCCCGTCATAGCTTTTTGCGTTTTTGCAAGCACCAAAAGACCACTGGTATTTTTATCTATGCGATGAACCATTCCATAGCGGGGTAGCTCCAGATCTTCTTCCGAGGGCGTTTGCTGCTGCATGTGCCAGGCTACTGCATTGAGCAAGGTTCCATCTCTATTGCCACTTCCCGGGTGTACTACCATACCTACCGGCTTGTTTACGATAAAAAGATCATCATCTTCATAGATTATGTCCATCGGTATATCCTGCGGTATTACGTCATTGCTGTCGGGAGCATTATCCTGATACACAACCAGCTTATCCCCGGGTCTTACTTTGTAATTATTTTTTACCGGTTCATCATTTACCAGCACCCTTTCTTCTGCTACTGCCTGCTGTATCTTATTGCGGGTTGCGCCTTCCAGGCGCTGCATAAGAAACTTGTCTAGCCGCAGCGGCACCTGGCCCTTGTCTATGACCATATTCATCCGCTCATACAGTTCCTCCTGTTCGTCTTGTTCCTCCTGTTCTATATCATCGTGCTCATTCATACTGCGGTATATTTTTCTTTGCAAATGTAGCCATAGAGGGTTTATTAATTCTAAATCGTGTGTATGGCGGTGTGGTTATTGTCACTGACTCTGCATTATGTGCCGCAATTTTTCTCTTGTATCTTCGCATCCTAAATATTTTATTTGCAAACACAGGATGTCATATTTCGCGACCTAGGTCTTATCTCCTATGCGCCCGCATGGGAAATGCAGGAAGCTCTGCTGGCAGAAAATGTTGCAGTGAAGAAAGTAGCCCGGGCACAAAACGGAAACCCAAATCCTCATGACATTGCTACCCAGCATCATTTACTCTTTTGCGAACATAATCCTGTATATACCATAGGGAAAAGTGGTTCCATAGATCATTTGCTCTATAGCGAAAAAGAAATGGAGGAAAAAGGAATTGAATTTTCTAAGACTAACAGGGGAGGAGATATAACTTTTCACGGTCCGGGGCAGATTGTGGGATACCCAATTTGGGATCTGGAAAAAATATACACTGATATAGGAAAATACCTCCGTGGTATAGAGGAAAGTGTGATTCTTACTTTAAATGAATACGGTATAAAAGGGGGAAGGAGCGAAGGGGAAACCGGCGTGTGGCTATCTGCAACCGATACCAAACCAGACCGTAAAATATGCGCTATAGGTGTGCGCTGTAGCAGATGGGTAACCATGCATGGCTTTGCATTTAACATAAATACGCCGCTTCATTATTTTGATGGAATTGTGCCTTGCGGTATAAAAGACAAGGCGGTAACATCTCTTGAACACGAACTAGGGCAAGCAATGGATATGGAGAAGATAAAAGCTCAGTTAAAAGATAATATTGCTCTTGTATTTAACCTGAAGTACCGTTGATAGCTTTGCTAATAGTTTTACAAACTATTCAACTGATTTTGCATAGCAACATCGCTGACATAAAGGAGCAATTACTAACTAGTTCTTCTTAGGATCTTTAGGAACTATAATTGTGTTTTTTTCAAAAAGCACACCATCCTGGTATATTTCAAATTTAAATACACCGCTATGTCCAAAATTTACCTTCTCTATAAATAAATATTCGTCCTGTATTTTATTGAGTTCAAATACTAGTATATCGTTTGCATCAAAAAACTTTACACTATACTTCTTTAAAGATACCTGCGGGAAATACATCACAATGGCATTATCTTTATTATTAAAAATATATTTACTGTCTGGCTTTAAGGTATTGTCTGGAGGGTTCACAAAATTCTCGTCCAATGCAGGATTTAGCTGCCATGGATATAAGGTAGTGGATTCCAGGTTTACTACACTATCTCTGCCATCACTTGTCTTCACAATCATTGTAAGGGGCTGCTGTGACGGTCTTGCCGTATTTGTGTATAGGTAGGAGCCTCCTTCGAAAGAAACGAAGACACGGTAATACATTTTGTTATAAGGAGCACTTACATCAGCAAATCCATTCTCTGAACTTTGCGGACTAAGCACATGCCCTATGGTGGTGAAGTTTTTTAAGCTATCATACGATCGCTGTATAGCTATAGTGCTTGCCGGAATCGTGTAAGCATTTTTCCAACTTATGATAATTTTATTATTGAGGTCTCTTACCGTAATTATGGGCAAGGTAGATTGCGCAAGTACTCTATTGGAAATAATTAAACAAAAAAATAGCGCTACCGCCACAAATATCCTCATATTGAAATCTATTCCTGCAAATATATACAGAGATGCACTTTATAAAAAAACCTACTAAAAAAAAGATGGCAAAATAATGGTTAAACTTTTATTCATAAATCAAACTTCCTGGAGGCAGAGACCTGTTTCCCTGTAAACCTCCTGTATGAATAGCCACAATTTTTTCTCCAGGTTTAAATCTCCCATTCGATATTTCTTGTATCAACCCAAAAAACATTTTTGCTGTGTACACTTTATCAGTGGGAATTCCTGTTTGGGTGTAAAATGTATTCATGAAGTCTAATAAATCTTGGTTATGTTTTGCATATCCGCCAAAATGATATTTATCCCATACTGTAAAACTGTCTTCGTAACCAGTACCAAGCAGTGTACTTACTCGCTGCGGCAAGTCTATCATGCTTTTAATAGCAGGGGATGCGATTATTTTTTGATGCTTTTTTTTACCCAAAATCAATCCTGCCAGCGTAGTGCCTGTGCCGGCAGAAACGACAATAGTATCTGCTTTTTGCACTACTTCGTATTGCATAATATGAGAAGCGCCTTTTGCGCCTGATAGGCCAAAGCCACCTTCGGGTACAAAATAAGTTTGCTGGAACTGCGGCAATAGATCCAAAATGCTTTTCTCTGTGATTTTTTTATACTTACTCCTGGCTATGAACAATAAATTCATTCCCAATTGCTGGCACTGCATAAGTGTCTCATTGAAAACTGCGGGCGCTTCTCCACGAACGATTCCTGTAGAATGTAATCCTGCTTCCATGCAAGCCTGCGCTGTAGCTACTAGGTGATTGCTATAGGCGCCACCCATTGTGACTAGGTTTTGTGTTCCTGCCGCCTTGTAATCATCAATGTAATAATGCAGTTTAAAAAGTTTATTGCCAGAGATGATAGGGTCTATTTTGTCAAGCCTTAGTGCGGTTAATTCAATACCTGCCCGCTCCGTAGCAGGGAGCGATATTATTGTGGACTCTACTGTATGAGGTATTTGTATCATGTACTAAAATAAATTATCCTGGTCTATTGCCCTTTTACATTGAACTAAGTTCATAGCTTTATATTTGCAGTTCTTAAAACAGGAATAGGTGGTCTTTGACCAAAAATACTATACAAAAATACAGCAACAATGAAACCTACACTACTAGTATTGGCTGCAGGAATGGCCACAAGATATGGAAGTCAAAAGCAAACAGAAAGTTTTGGGCCCAATGGAGAAACGATTATGGACTACAGCATTTATGATGCTATCAAAGCCGGATTTGGAAAGGTGGTTTTTATAATTAGAAAGGATTTTGCAGAAGATTTTAAGGCTCGGTTCGATAACAGATTTAATGGACAGATAGAAGTAGATTATGCTTACCAGGAAATGAGCGCTTATGTAGATACACAGTACTTGCCGGCAGACAGAACGAAGCCATGGGGTACAGGTCATGCTATGCTGTGTGCAGCAGATAATGTAAAGGAGCCATTTGCAGTTATTAATGCAGATGACTATTATGGGCCGGATGCTTTTAAAAAAGCAGTAAAATTTTGTGTAGATGAATGCGACAAAAACACCTGGGCTATCATAGGCTATAAACTTAAAAATACATTGAGTGAAAACGGCAGCGTAAGTCGCGGTGTGTGTGAAGTGAATACGGAAAGTGATTTGGAAGTAATCACAGAGCGGACAAAAATCTATAGGAATGACGACGGAGAAATAATATACGACGACGAATCTGGCAGTCATAGCTTACCAGAGGAAACATCAGTTTCCATGAATTTCTGGTGTTTTCATCAATCCGCATTTGAGTTTATAGGAAAGCTTTTTGCAGATTTTCCAAAGAACAATATGGACAATTTAAAAGCTGAATTTTTTATTCCGATTATTGGATATGAATTTATAAAAGAACCCGAGAATCGTATCAAAGTTATTTCAACTACCGCTCAGTGGTTTGGCGTTACTTACAAAGAAGATGCGCCTGAGGTAAAAGCCAATGTGGAAGCTTTGGTAGCAGATGGGACTTATCCTGCGAGCTTGTGGGGGTAAGAAGATAAAAGGCAAAATATAAAAAGAATTCTCATGAAAAATATCGCTTACTTCTTTATTGTTATTGCCGCAGTTGCCTGCAAGTCGCAGAAATCATCGGCTATAAAAACGGCTGCGGATACTAATACTTTACTATGGCAGGTAAGCGGAAACGGACTTACCCAACCCACACATTTGTATGGCACATTCCACCTTATGTGTAAGGAGGACGTAGCTTTTGGCGATAATGTAGCGCTGGCAATAAAAGAAGCGGACAAAGTTTATTTTGAGATGAAGCTGGATGACCCTTCAGTTTTATTAGGTGGATTTCTTATGATGAATATGAAAGACGGCAAGAAGCTTTCTGATCTTTACACTCCGGAAGAATATGCAAAGCTTAGCGATTTTTTTAAAGCTCGCGGTATTCCCATTAGCACATTTCCTAAGATGAAACCCATGATGCTGGAAAGTTTTCTGTATCCCGGCCTACTTGGTTGTGAAAACGTTTCTGGGGTAGAGCAGGAACTTATGTTAATGGTAAAAAAAGAGAAAAAGGAAATCTTTGGTTTTGAAACCATTCAGCAGCAAGCCGCAGTATTTGACAGTATTCCTTATGATGTGCAGGCAAAAGGATTATACGCCACTATTGATAGCTTTGCGCAGTATAAAGTAATGTTTGAAAACATGGTTGATTTGTACAAAAAGCAAGACCTGGCCGCACTGCAAGAAGATTTGGATAAAACTAATACCATGGCGGAGTACAATGATATCTTATTGTACGACCGTAACAAAAACTGGGTAGAACAATTGAAAAAACTCATGCCTAAGGAATCGCTTTTTGTAGCGGTAGGAGCGGGCCACTTACCCGGGGAACAGGGGCTTATTTCTCTTTTGCAAAAGGCAGGGTACACCGTAAAGCCAGTAGATAATAAGAAAGCGACAATAAGTCTTTAGGCCTAACGGATCACCAACTTCGTAATAGAATTAGAACCCAGCTTTTCATTTACTTTCTGAATAATGAGCTCTTTCTGAAAAAGTAATTCTTGTTTTAATGGAGCTACACTAGTTGTAACAAACAAAGTGGTTTGCATAATTTCTATCTTGTCTGTGTATTTAGATACCGTTTTTCCCATCATTTCCTCCCACAGTTCTTCTACCTGCGCTGCTCTTATGCCTTGTTTTAAACGGCTACGATCTATGAAAGCCTGCATAGCTTCTCCCAGTGATTTTTCGCTCATATCTATTTTTTCTAAATCAAATTTACTGTAATTCTATAAGTTGGAAATCAATTTTCAATTTACCTAATACCTCCTGCAATCTTTGTGCGTGGGTATCTGTGATAAACACCTGGCCGCTATCTTCGCCACATACAGCAGTGAGTAATTGTTCTATTCTTTCTTCGTCTAGCTTTTCAAAAACATCATCAAGCAGCAAAATGGGTTTTAATCCTTTGCTTTTTTCCAGAATCTCGTAGGCGGCAAGTTTAAGCGAAAAAAGTAAACTTTTTCTTTGTCCCTGAGAAGCTATGTTTTTAAATACCATACCACCCAATTGCATTTCGAGATCATCTCTATGTATTCCATCTGTGGTGCGCTGCGCTTTACGATCTTTTTTAAGATTCTGCTCTAGCATAGTTCTTACGTTGACCTCGTGTAACTTGCTCCAGTAATCTATCTTCGCTATTTCTTTGTCTGTAGCAAGTCTGCTATATAACTCACTGGCGTACGGCAATAGTTCCTGCAAAATATCCCTTCGTTTTTCATAGATGTAATTGGCAGGAGCGGGTATCTGAGCATCTATCGCTTGCAATAGTGTTGCATCCCATTGTCCGTACTCTGCAAAGGATTTAAGCAAGCTGTTCCGCTGCGCTATAAGTTTATTGTAAGTGATTAGAAATTGCAGGTACGCAGCATCTATCTGGCAAATGAGTTGGTCTATAAACCTTCGTCTTCCTTCACTAGCTCCTGTTATCATATTGATGTCATCGGGCGCTATCATAAGGGCAGGATACTTTCCTACATGCTCAGATAGCCTGCTGTAAGGAATATCATCTGCGAAGAATTCTTTCTTTGCATCCGTTCTATTTATACATACAATCTTGTGAATGTCGTCTTTAGAGTGCAACTGCGCTTCCAGTCTAAATCCTTTTTGCTTGTGTTGTATGTTTGCAATATCAGTAGTTGTAAAATAGCTTTTAGTAAAGCAGCAGTAATAAATGGCATCGAGCAGATTTGTCTTTCCAACACCATTGAGACCGGCTATCCCCACTACTTTTTTATCAAAAGAAAAAGTACGAATACCGTAATTTTTAAAATGTGTAAGTGTAATGGAATCTAGTTGTATCATGCCGGTTCGTAAAGAAGATACTTATCTTCTGAGTTTGCAAAATAGTACAATTTTATACAGGTAACAAAACAGTAGTAAAGCAAGTAAATTAAAGCCAACATTAATCTCGCAAAAACACTAAAAGCTCGCCTTTAAAGCAAGAATTAAATTACTACCTGCTGCTACAATTCCAGACGAGTAAGGCCTGTATTGCTGGTTGGTAATGTTTTCCCAGTCGAGAGAGAGGCTTGTAGATTTTGTAAAATCATATCTCAGCTTTAGGTTTACTGTGTACCAGGCGGGTGAAAATGGCTTCCCATTTTTATCAGCAGCATATAAGTAATCCTTAGCCGCCTCACTAGGTGCAAGATCATCTGCATTTATCTCTCCATTGTAATTGGCCTCCGCTTTTATTCCCCATTTGTTTTTAGTATAGGCTAATGAAGTGCTTCCAAAGAATGGAGGAACATGCCTTAAAGGAACTTTTTTACCTACCACAACATCATCAGATTCTGTTCCTTTGCTCAGATTATAGCGGCTTTGCAGCACCAAATTCTTGCTCAGGAAATATTGACCACTCAGCTCCAAACCATAAACTATGGCTTTGCCAGCGTTTTGCAGAGCTTCTACCCGGCTGGTAACACCGCCAAACGTAATACTGTCTTGCCCAAGGAACTGGAAATTTCTTTTAAGAATGGCATCTTGTAAGATGGTATAGTACAGGTGCGTTTCTATCTGGTAGCGATCTTTTTTTTCTTGTATAAGGCCTACTTCAAAATTGTGAACATACTCCGGCTTTAGACCCGGATTAGGAACTGTAAGAAAGCCGGGAGTATTCTCAAACAACTTTCCTATGTCATCAATATTGGGCATTCTGTAGCCGGTAGAGTAATTTGCATTAGCTACCCAGCCATTTTTCCCGTT
>JBBKWE010000105.1:0-5479 GCA_037968795.1 Ferruginibacter sp. | reverse complement strand
TCTGCAATACCATCATTGTCAGTATCCAATGGCGCAGGTGGTGGTGGCGGTGGTGCAATAACCACTGGTTCTTTTTTCTTACCATAAGAATGTACAACTCCAATATTACCAAAGAAATGATATGCCGCAAGCTCTGTAATGGGTACTCTATACTGAGTATTTGCCGTAATAAAAACATCATCTGACAGCTTGAATTGTAAGCCTAAACCTAGCGGCGCAAATGCACTGTAGTACCCCTCAAACTTACTTGCGCCAACTCCCGCTGTAATATAAGGAACTACACAAAAATTGTCTGGCAGTAGCTTAATATTTGCTACTCCCGTGGCTTCCACATAGAAAGCTGCCACCGCTACTAAAGGTTTGCCAGGTACTGGATATTGTACTGACGTGGTGCTAATGGAACCAGTAAAATCTACATTATTTGAAACTCCCTGCAAATAGCTGAGTGATAAACCTTTTCTCACATTATCATAACTTGTAACACTATTATTTCTAATGACACTAGCCAGACCGTTAGTTCGAATTTTTGCCGCTGTAGCAAAATCGAACACTGAAAAATGCACACCAAAACTGGGAGGTTTAATATGATCTGTTTGTGCAAATGCACCTGCTGCCACTATAGCGCAAGTGAAGGACATCAATAATTTCTTCATGTTTTTATTTATTTAATAGAAATCATATTCCAATATTCTAAGAGTTCTTTTTTAATTTATTATCTTATAAATAGAGCTGGCTTAGATTTGAAATTATGTGCGAAAGTAACGGCTTACATTGATTCGGTAAAATAAATCTCTGGCATTTAGCGAAAACCTGTTTTACAGCTTACAAACAGATTAATATTTATTTGTTCACGTAATTTTTTCCGGGAAGAACCTCTATTTTTACCCGGGTAAGTCCTTTTTTGGTAAACCCTAGTTTACGAGCACCCGCACTTGTAAGATCTAGTAAGCGAGTTGTTTTTGTATGTAGCCTATCGTTAGTCTTTACGATTACTGTTTTCTTATTTGCAAGATTAGTTACTTTTACCCATGTGCCTAGCGGAAGTGCATTACAAGCAGCGGTATACTTTGAATGCCTGAAAATTTCTCCGCTAGCGGTTTTCCTCCCTTCAAATTTCTGGGCATAGTAACTACATGTGCCATATATAGTTGTTTTCCTCTTCTTGGCTTTTACTCCAGATTTACTTTTTGATCTTGTTTGAGCTACAACTGTCACGCTAAAACAGGCCAATAAAAGGAAAAGTGTAATTCGTAAAAAAAATCTCATTTTTCGGGTTTTCGTTTACAATTTATTTACCGCGAGATATTTCGCACTTAGTGTAGCATCTTCATTGTAGATATCACGGTAAAATTTGATCTCGCCATTTACAAATTCGCAGCCAATGTATTTTATATATAAAGGAATCTGCTTATTTACCACAATCTTATGATTTGTTTTGCGTGCAAGCCAAGTATCAATCGAATCTTTTGTATAGCTACTGGTAGAGGTTCCTGCGGTATATATACTATCACTATCTGCAATGTAGTGTGCCAGCTTTTTAAACTCCTGAACTCTAATGCAGCCATGACTAAGGTCTCTATTCTTTCTATCGTAGAGATAGCGCTGATTGGTATCATGTAAATATACCGAATGTTTATTCTTGAAATTGAACTTAATAATACCCAAAGCATTGTTATCGCCACTGGCTTGTTGCACAGCGTAAGGAATTGCACTTGTGTATTTAGCCCAATTAATACTTTGGGGTGAACGCTTTCTTCCCTTGCTGTCTATGAGGTACATATTCCTCCTTGCCAGATAGGTACGGTTTCTTTTCATACCCGGAATCATTTCCTTTTGCACAATACTAAGAGGCACCGTCCAGGTGGGGTAGATAATAATATCAGATATTTCGCTTGTAATTTCCGGCGTACTCGTGTAAGATTTGCCGCAAATGATCTTAGAGCTTAGTGCAATTGTATCATTATCAACAACTTTGAGAGAAAATGCCGGTAGATTTACCCAAATATATTGTTGGGGCATTTTTGCAGGCAGGGCTTTATACTTATCAAGGGCTATTGCTATTCGCTTAAACTTTTCAAGGTCGTTATCGTTGAGCATTTCTATAAGCGAAGCAGAAGCCACTCCCGTTGCTTTTATGGCTTTTTTCTGCTGGTATTTTTTTATTGCCAGGCTTAGTTCTGCAGAATCTGGAAGTGCAATTTTTTCACTACCTATACCACTTTGCTGTAGTCTTTTATATAAGATCTTTACAAAGGCGATAGAGTCCTTGTAGGGAAAGGGTACAGTGTTGTAAGTAGTCTTATCCATAGATTTTACATAAGGAGGTATTGCACTTTTAAGAAGCGCATAATCAGCATGAACCGGCTGCCAGGCGGCTATATTTTGTGCAAAACTCCCTTCTGCACGAAAACTTGCAAAGGAAGTACAAAAAGACTTGTGAAAAGATTCAGCATTCTCCCACGTACTTGCGCTGTCTTCTACCAGCCTACCTACTTCAAGGTCGTGATGCAGTTTTATGAGAGCATTTGTAAAAAACAAATCAGATATTACCCAAAAATCTTGTTTCAGTTGCTTTGTACTGTCCAGTATGCCTAACTCATATCGCACTAGTAAACTATCATATAAATAGTCTTCTTTAAATAACCCATCGAGGTAACAACTGCCCAAATAAGTAAGTACTGTGTCTGCTATTGCCGTGTACCCCTCTTCTCCCACCCACAACGGCTGGAAGGCGTTTTCTGCATAAATATGCTGCAGATGATCTTTGTCTATTTTACTTAAGAATGGAAGTGTTTCGGCAGAGTCTAGAAATGAAGCAGAGGATTTAGCGAAAGCGACATTGAAACTAGACTGTTCCTCATTCTTTCCATTAAAATTACAGCTTAAAAAGCTATTACTTACGCATAAAAGCGCAGCGCAATAAAAAAGAGAAGATAAGTAATTTTTATCCATGGAGACTAAGCGTTATCAAGCAATGTACTACTATTTAGCAGTGATTAGAATTCAAATTTTCCACATAGGAGAACTACCCAATATCATTTTTTGAATTTTTGCTGTATATAAAACGTTGACTATTATTATGAGTTGTCACTGTTATAACCATCTGAAGAAATACAGTAGCATATATATACATAGCGGAAATAGTAAAGAAGCCATAAATTGCATGCAAGACATCAACAATACACGGTTATGAAGTATTTTTTTATAGTAGGCGAAGCCAGTGGAGATCTACATGCTTCTAATCTTATCCGATACTTACGTATGCAGGATAATATAGCCGATATCAGTGGATGGGGTGGTGATAAGATGATAGCAGAAGGAGCCAAGGTAACCAAGCATTATAAGGAGCTTGCTTTCATGGGGTTTACTGAGGTGATCATGAATATTAATACTATCAGAAAGAATTTTAAAGTCTGTAAAGAAGAGATAAAAGCTTTTTCGCCAGATGTCCTTGTACTGGTAGACTACCCCGGTTTTAATCTTCGAATGGCCAAGTGGGCGAAAGAGAAGGGGCTTACGGTTATATATTATATTTCGCCACAGATATGGGCGTGGAAGGAAAACAGAATTCATTCCATAAAAAAGTATGTAGATAAGATGCTTGTGATACTTCCTTTTGAAAAAACCTTTTACGAGGAAAAATGGAATTATCCTGTAGACTATGTTGGGCACCCCCTATTAGAAGTCGTAGATAGATTCACTGACGAAAAAGAGGAAGATTCCAACCCCTTTGTGGAGTTTGATAAATTCCCGAACATTATTGCACTGCTCCCCGGTAGCCGGCAGCAGGAAATTGCAAAGAAACTACCTATAATGTTAAAGGTAAGTAAGCGATTTCCCCAGTATCATTTTGTGGTGGCCAAGGCGGATGGAGTACCAGTAGACTTCTATAATAAAGCCCTGGAACCTTATGCTAATGTAACGCCGGTTATAAATAAAACCTACGAACTCTTATATTATGCAAAAGCTGCTCTCGTGACTAGTGGCACAGCTACACTAGAGACGGCGCTCTTTGGTGTACCGCAAATTATTTGCTATAAAGGTGGAAGCATTTCTTACCAGATTGCTAAGCGCCTCATTAAAGTAAAATACATAGGACTGGTAAATTTAATTCTAGATAAAGAAGTAGTACCCGAGCTTATACAAAATGATTTAAATCCAGATAAGCTTACCGCTACCCTTACTACATTGCTTCATAGTAAAGAAGAAAAAGCCAGAATACAGAAAGACTATGCGGCCCTTCGCACAATGCTGCAGCCTGCGGGCAACGCATCAGCCAATGCGGCCAAAATCATATATGATTATATGAAGAAAAAGAACTTTTAAAATATAAGCTTGATAGCCAGAATTACCATAGCTACCAGAAATAACAGGATAGACAATCTATTGATGCCATGCATATATTTTAACCACTTTGTATCCGGGTCATTGGGATCTTTTTTTTTTAAGTATAGATATTGTGCTATTTGATTCCAGATTCCCATAATATTTTGTTTTCCTGTTCAACAAATTTATGATGAAATAAGTTTTAATAACAATTTGCAGTAGAGGGTTGACAAACCTTGCGGCAATTTTAAATACCTCCTCTCAACTTACATGAGCGGCAGATCTTTTGCAAAGTTTATATTTACCAGGATTTTTCATCACAATTAGTATTACCATTGAAGCAATTCGTTTCTATTTCTATTTTTTTTCTTCTCTTCTCCGCTTCTGCGTATGCGCAGCTGTGTAGTGGTTCCCTTGGCGATCCTATTGCCAATATCACTTTTGGAGCAGGCAGCAATCCGGGGCCAGCACTTTCTGCCGCTACTACTGCTTATGTGTATCAATCTGCAGATTGCCCAAACGACGGCTTATATAGTGTGAGAAACAGCACTACTGCCTGTTTTAGTGACTCCTGGTATTCTCTCACTTCAGATCATACCGGAGATCCAAACGGTTATTTTATGCTTGTAAATGCTACAGTACAACCCAGTGCCTTCTTTGTAGACACTGTAAGAAATTTGTGTGCCAGCACCACATTTGAGTTTGCTGCCTGGGTACTTAATATTATAAAACCTTCTGCTTGCAATGGCAATACTTCACAACCTAACCTGACCTTTTCTATAGAGCAAACAAATGGTACCGTTATACAGAGTTATAATGGCGGCAACTTACCGCCTACATCTGCGCCACAGTGGGTACAGCAAGGATTTTTCTTTACACTTCCCGCAGGGGTCACAACGGTTGTATTACGCATTACCAACAATGCTGCGGGCGGTTGTGGAAATGATCTTGCCCTTGATGATATTACTTTCAGACCTTGCGGGCCTACTGTTACCGTAACCACTTCTTCGCAGGCTGGCGGAGAAACAAAATTTTGCCAAGGAACAGCAAAGCAATACAGCCTTGTATCTACGATAGGTCCCGGTTTTTCAAACCCACAATACCAATGGCAGCAGGCGACAAACAATAATAATTTTACGGATATAGCAGGGGC
>JBBKWE010000104.1:0-4243 GCA_037968795.1 Ferruginibacter sp. | reverse complement strand
TGCAATCCCTGTGATGATAAACCATTTGTAAAGCCAATGCAAGCCAGCATAAGTACAAGAAGGTATCCTTTGGTACGCGGTTTGTATTATGTGCTTAAAGAAAATTTCACCGGATTAGGAACAGGATTTGCTAGCTTTTTAAAATACGAGCAAGGACAACTTATTTTTCGGAGGTCATATTTAAATCCTATTATGGATTTTGATATAAGAAGGGTAAGGGTCACAGAAAATTAACTTTATTATTAACCATCAATTCTTAACAAGTTCTTATTAATTTTTATAACATTGTATAAGTCTAATAAAAAAACACAATAAAAATGAAGCATTTGAAAACAACTATTTTAATTACTATACTCAGCATGTTTGCGCTTACAATTTTTGCGCAAAAAGTAGAGGACGGAAAAAAATTCCTGTACTATGAGCGGTACAAGAGTGCTAATGAGGTTTTGGACCAGGTCATTGCAAAAGATGATAAGGACAAAGAAGCAGCCATTTATTATAAAGGGCAGGCACTTATTGGATTGGAAAAAATGAAAGAAGCTAAAAAACTGTATTTAGACAATATGGCTCTCATGCCTAACAGTCCGCTTATTCTTGCCGGCGTAGGGCATATAGAACTTATGGAAGGTAAGAAAGCAGAAGCTCGTCAGCGCTTTGAGACTGCTATTTCCCTTAGTAAAGGGAAAGACTTAGAAGTTCTTAATGCTATTGGTCTTGCCAATGGCAACTATGACAGTAAAAATGGCGATGCTGCTTATGCTGTAGATGTACTGAAGCAGGCGATGGAAACCCGTAGATTTAAAGATCCGGAGACGATGATAAACCTTGGTAATGCTTACAGGAAATTAGGTAATGGTGGTGAAGCACTTAGAGCGTATGAGCAGGCATTAGAATATGATAATGACAATGCCAGAGCGCTATACAGAATAGGAAGAATGTATCAGAGCCAGGGTCGCGGACAAGAGAATTTGTATCTAAGGTATTATAATGATGCTACCGCTAAAGACGCAACATTTGCACCTGTATACGCCACTTTGTTTAACTATTATTTTGAAACAGACGTGCCAAGAAGTGCGGGCTACTTGGAGAAATTATTACAGAATAGTGATGATGATCCTCAGGCTTGTAACTATCGCGCTTCTATAAAATATGCCCAGGGTTTATTTCAGGAAGCAATTGCAAAAGCAGATGAGTGTATCACTGCCGGTGGAAATAGTGCCCTTGCAGGGTTGTATAAGGTGAAAGCATTTTCTTATAAGAGATTAAATGACACGGCAGCAGCTAAGCGTAATTTTAACGAATACTTTACCCGCCAAAATCCTGAAAAGATAGAAGGTGGTGATTATGCAGCTTATGCTGGGTTGCTGGTAAACTATCCAAACAATGAGGCTACTGTAATGGAGTACACAAATAAAGCTATTTCTTTAGATACACTTCCTGCAAACAAAGCTAGCTATATAGCCACAATAGGGGCTGCATACGAAGCTCAAAAAAACAGTAAGATGGCAGGTATTTACTACGGTAAATTACTTGACGTAAAAAGGAATGTGAGTAACGTAGATATCTTTAATGCCGGATACCAGTTTTATAACGCCGCTTTATATGATTCATCTAATAAGTATTTCGCAAAATATGTAGAGAAGTACCCGGAAGATATTATGGGGTATTATATGCTTGCAAATGCTAACTCTATTATAGATTCAACCCAGGCACTTGGTTTGGCTGTGCCGTATTATGAGAAAACAATAGAGATAGCTCTAAAAGATACTACGGCACCGCAAGCTATAAATAGGGCAGTAACTTCATATAAGTATTTCGTAGGCTACCATGCAAACACTACGCATGATAAGGCTAAGGCTATGGCCGCGGTAGAAGGTGCTTTAGCATTGATGCCAAATGACCCTACGTTGCTGTCTTATAAGCAAGCCATAAGCTCAATGCCAGAAAATAAACCAGCAGCAAATCCCCCTGCTAACAATGGAGGAGCAGCTGCAGGTAATAAATAAAAGACGAATAATATTACACTAAGTAAAAACCCGCCGGAAACGGTGGGTTTTTATGTAAAGGATATATTGCAGCAAAAGCAAAAATTTGTTTAGGTTAGTTAAAGTCTTAATTTTCAGAAATTTCAAATCACAAGTAAACATTGATTTTCTATTTAATTGGTTTTATGGGGGTAGGCAAAACCTACTATGGCAAGCACTGGGCCGCTAAGTACAAGCTTTCTTTTATAGACCTGGATGCCTATATCGAAAAAAAAGAAGGGCAAAGTATTACAGAAATTTTCGCAAACTCAGGCGAGGATTACTTTAGAACCATCGAGGCTCAAAGCCTGAAGGAAATAGAACTTGAGGAAGTGATTATTGCTACTGGTGGCGGAACGCCTTGCCACAAAGACAATATGAAATTTATGCAACAAACCGGGGTTGTGATTTGGCTCGAAGCTTCTCCCGAATACATTGCAGAACGATTGAAGTCAGGTATAGACAAAAGGCCATTATTAAATGAAATGAAGGAGGACCTTCTTAGACATGTGAAAGGGTTGCTGGTGCAGAGAGAAGATTGTTACTCCAAAGCACAATATCATTTATCCGTAGAGCAAGACATAGATAAGGCTATACAAAAAATTTTTACCCATTATGCATAAAGGATTTTTGAGAACTGGATTTTTATTCCTTGCCTTGGCAGTGGGGCTGGGCGCATTTGCAGCCCATAGCTTAAAAGGTTTGGTGAGCGATAAGGCCGTGGAAACTTTTCAGACAGGAGTACAGTACATGTTGTACCATGCCGTCGGGCTGGTGCTGGTAGGAATACTCTACAAAGAATTTCCTTACATGCTTACCCGGGTAGCTGGTCGCCTGTTTGCACTCGGGATTTTATTATTTTCTTTTTCTCTTTTGGTTCTGGCAGCATTACAGGGTATGGTGCAGCCTGGTTATCGCTGGGTTGGAGCCATTACACCTCTGGGGGGATTATGTTTTATTACTGGCTGGGTATTATTATTCATTGCCACGTTTAAGAAACGATAGCTTTATTTCCTCGTCTTTATAACTGAGAAATAGCTCATTTTCCGCTACACAATTTATTTATCTTTGGCGCTTATGGCTGCAAAAGCAAAAACAAAAAAAGAATCTGCCTCTACCGGTAAACTAAAGGCAGATAAGGAAGAAACCATAGAGGTAAAAGAACTCTTGCAAGATGAGCGTACTCACAAAATTTTTGGAAGTATATGCATCCTTACTGCTTTGCTTTTCTTCATTGCCTTTACTTCCTATTTATTTACCTGGGACGAAGACCAGGATAAGGTTTTTGCTAATGGCTATAAATTGCTATTAGGCACAGATACCAAGGTAGAAAATCTCATGGGCACCTTTGGGGCTTATCTATCTCACTTTTTTATTTACAAAGGGTTTGGGGTTGCCTCTTACTTGCTTTGTACCTTCTTTTTTATTATAGGTATTAATGCGTTTTTTGGTAAAAAAATATTTTCCCTTGCAAGAAATTTAAAATATTTAATTGTAGGTCTTCCCCTGCTTAGCATAACTGCTACTGTAATAATGGGAGAGCAACCCTTTCCCTGGGGTGGTGCAGTAGGCGATATGTGCGCAAAATACCTGTACGCAACAATTGGAAAAGTAGGAACAGTGGCGCTTATTGGTATCGCATTTTTCTCCTACATTATTTGGCGTTTTAATCCAAGTTTTAAGGTAAAGAAAAGAGAGAAAGTATTTAATGAAAATGACGAACCGGCGGCAAACAACATAGTAAATAGTGAGGACGCGGATAATATAGAAGAAGATAGTGACGATGAACAGAAACAAGCTGTGAGCAGAGGAAACGTAATCAAAGGCGAAGTGCCTGTTTTGAATATAAAGAACAGCGACCCTGTTTTTGAAAATGAACTTAAAGTTTCGGAAAAGAGTGAAGAAGCTGCTGTAGTGCAGGAGGAAGTTTCTGCTATTACAGTAGTGCCGCCAAAAGTGAAACCGATAGTATTACCTGAGGCAGTAGAAGAGTCAGTACCCGGAGGAGATCTGCAACTCGAAATAAAAACAGCAGAAGAAACAGAAGAAGAAGCTATGCCTACTGCGGCACAAAAAGTGCTTGCAGGCGGTGCTTATGATCCTATTCTTGATCTTAGGGATTATAAAAAACCGGGTATAGAATTACTGCAGCAGCATGGTAGCGAAAAAATAGAGCATGACCCCGCAGAGCTGGAAGCTAATAAAAACCAGATTATAAC
>JBBKWE010000103.1:0-3846 GCA_037968795.1 Ferruginibacter sp. | reverse complement strand
TGCTCCTGCATATCATAATCTGCCTGCGCTATCGTGGTACTGCTAAAGGTATTAGTCTCTATGATATGAGCACCGGCAGCAAGATATTCTTTATGTATGCCGGTGATAATCTCTGGCTGCGTAAGACTGAGCAAATCATTATTGCCTTTCACATCCTTGTGCCAGGTGGCAAATCGGGTACCTCTGTAATCTTCCTCAGATAATTTGTGCCTTTGTATCATCGTACCCATAGCACCATCTATTATGAGTATTTTCTCTTCTAAAGCTTTTTCTATCGCTGTCATGCTTTTTATTTTTAACTATTATTGTTTGTGGTGGCCAATGACTAAATGCCATAAGAAATCCAACACTCAAAATTTTCAAAATAAACCTGAAAACTTAACGAGTGCAAATATCTCCTGTAAAGTGTTTGGGGAATGATGCTCGTTTATTAGTTCGGGTTTATGGCGGTAAGGCCAAAGGGTAGAACAATAAACAAATCCACCCTTCTTGTAAATTTATGGCGCAAAGGTAGTGTAGTAGGGGGAATAATAAAAATTGAGATACTACTTGGTGTTGCCAATAGCAGTTACAACAATTTGTCATAATACATCAAATTCCTTCCTACTGCTTTAAACTCTTGGAAAGACAGATATTTTTTCCTCAGTTTTGTCATGAAAGTAACGTTCAAAATTCAATTTTGAAATTGTCAGGCTGGAAATCACAATCTCTTTATCAGCAACCTTCAATTTCCATTTTATTATTGAACTCCAAGGTAGGCGAGCTGTTGAATACTCAATGACTTCCGTAATCTCACTCAAATCACATTTATAGGATTTTTTATTTTTTATGATTTCAAAAGTCTTCCTGCTAAGTATTAATTCTGTGCGAAGTGCAATAGATAAATGGTTAATGAAAAGAAAAATAAAAACTCCTACTAAAAAGATAAAAAATAAACTAAATGCTAGAATGTCTACTCCAGACAAATTTTGTAAAGTGTCAGACTTTAAATTAAGAACTACAAACATGAAAGACATTGATAAAACTGGCAACAACCATATGTTTATAAGTCTTGCTGTATTAAATTTGTAGTGATTGTATTCTTTCAAGTCAGTATTATTCCAGTTTTGTCAAATTTTTTTGGGAATCACTTACAAATTTTAGACCCTGTCTACAACTAATTTACATATTGATTCACCGGCATCCTATTAGCAATACTTTTAGCCAATGTCATCTCATCTGCGTACTCCAGCTCGCCACCAAAGGCAATGCCCCGGGCTATTGTAGTTATTTTTACTTCCTGCTCTGTAAGTTTTTTGCTGATGTAGTATATGGTAGTATCGCCCTGTATATTG
The DNA here is from genome assembly GCA_037968795.1 of Ferruginibacter sp. GTDB lineage: Bacteria > Bacteroidota > Bacteroidia > Chitinophagales > Chitinophagaceae > Ferruginibacter. The sequence goes on along the minus strand of JBBKWE010000103.1, from coordinate 2,512 downwards.
GGGCTAAGGGCAAAAACCAATTCTTCTATTTCTTCCTCTTTTATTCTCGTAAGTAGACTATCTATAGCAAGCTCGCCCGGACCTATCCCGTCTAGCGGAGAAATAACGCCGCCTAGCACATGATACAAACCATTGTATTGCTGCGTACTTTCTATGGCAATAACGTCTCTGATATTTTCTACGACGCAGATAAGCGATCTATTGCGCATTGTATTGCTGCAAATATTACATTTTGGTCCATCGGCTATATTATGGCAGCGATTGCAAAACTGAATTTCGCTCCGCATTTGTTTTATAATATCGCCAAAATGAGATACTTCTTCCTTGTCTTGTTTCAGGAGATGCAATACCAATCGAAGAGCAGTTTTTTTGCCAATCCCCGGCAGCTTTGAGAATTCTAAAACGGTATTTTCCAGTAGTGTGGAGGAGAAAATCATGAGGGCAAAGTTATAGGAAATGTGCGATTGAAAGTTTGAACGAAATTTCCATTATTTCAGCAAGGAGAAGCTTTAAGATTTTAGTCAACCCGCCTTCGACAAGCTCAGGCTGACGAACTTTGCCTTTTGTAGAAATTTTATTTGCACCTAAAACCAATTAGCACACAAGCACATTAAACAATCAGCACATTCTCAAATTCTCAAATCAACTAATTTTCTAATCACCTATTCTCCTTCGGCGTTTCAAAAAACGCAAACTTATTTTTCGCTTCCCGCACGTCTTTCCATTTTTCAATAGGCACATTTACGGCAAACACGCTGCCTGTGGGCATTTGGTCTATATGTACTTCTTCGCAGAGCTGGTCTGCAAAGTCTGTAATACCAAAGTTGTGGCCAAAAATAGCGACCGTTTCTACTTTCTTGTTGAGGGTTTCCAGGGCTTTATAATATTCATTAATACCAGCATGATAGAGGTAGTCAAAATAGATAACTCCAGACTTATCATCTCCAAAAACCTTACACCAGGCATTAGCTGTTTGCCTTGTTCGCATAGATGGGCTACTAATGTAAGCATCTATTGTAATGCCCTTATCTTTTACCAGCTTGGCCATGAGTGGCGCTTCTTTTTCGCCCCGCGGCAGTAATTCCCGGTCAAAATCACGCTCTCCAAAATCTGGTTGCTTCGTATTTGCATGGCGTACCAATAGTAATTTTTTCATCTGTGCATTATTTTATTTGTCTGCTTCTTCTTCTGCGATTTCTTTTATCTGCTCCAAAATTTCTTGCCATCCATTGCCGTCATTATAAACATCCTTGTAGCGCTTTTCGCCATCCGCTGCATTTTCAAAGCCAGATTGTATAACTGTAAGCTCCGTTTCATCTTCATGCTGCATAAGTTTATAAGTAACCAGCAGGTGATTTTCATCAGTAGCCGGATAATCTGCATTGGGGTCTATGACTGTGTATTGCAGTTCTACACTAGGCTCTATATGCACAATTTTGCCGGATACCGGTATCATTTTTTTGCCCTCATGTTCCATTTCCCACAAGAGGGTACTGCCTTCTTCCCAGTCGCTTAGTGTTATGCAGCCAAACATATACTTTTGAGTTTGCTCGCCATTTACCAGCACATCCCATACTACTGCGGCGGGAGCTTCTATGATTATTTTGTTTGTAACTTGTTTCATATACTTAGATTTTTGTCAGGAGAAAATGGCAATAAAAATTATTATCATTATCTGTCGCAGGCGCTCAATAAGTTTCATCGCTCACTCCTCACTATTTTTAAAATTAAGGGAGCTTGTAAATTTAGCCTAAAGTATCATTTTTTATTTTATTATCTCAGGCATCAATATTGCTCAATACATTTCATACAAAACGAAAAAAATGGAGATCGGAAAACACCAGTTCAGCATTCCCACTATAGGGTTGGGCACATACAAACTTACCGGCAATGAAGGAAGAAAAGCTGTAAGATCCGCTTTAGATATGGGCTACACTCATATAGATACTGCGCAGGCTTATGGCAATGAGATAGAAGTGGGAGAAGCATTAAAAGAATCAAATACAAATCGTGATAAGGTTTTTCTTACTACCAAAATACCACCAGAAGACTTTGGCAAGCTTGTGAAAAAGACAGAAAAAAGTTTAAAGAAATTACAAACAGGGCAGGTAGACTTATTGCTACTTCACTGGCCTGCCGGTTCTCTGGACGATACAAAGGCAGGGTTGGATGCCCTCAATGAAATTATTCAAATGCAGTATGCAAAGCATGTAGGGGTGAGTAATTTTAATATTGCCTTGCTTAAGGAAGCACTGCAAAGGGCTCCTATTGTGTGTAACCAGGTAGAATATCACGTCTTGCTATCCCAAAAAAAACTACTGCGTTTTATGCGAGAAAATGACCTGGTACTTACAGCTTATTCTCCTCTAGCACAAGGAAGAATAGGCGATAGCGAGATTCTAAAAAGACTAGGGCAAAAGCACAATAAAACTGCCGCACAGATTGCACTCCGCTGGCTGCTGCAGCAGGAAGATGTCGCTATAATTCCAAAATCGGGTACTGCAGAAAGGCA
>JBBKWE010000102.1:0-6907 GCA_037968795.1 Ferruginibacter sp. | reverse complement strand
ATGAATATTATTTATATTTTATTTAATATAATATATTAACCTCAGTTGCTATTAGGAATTTCTACCAGCCAATTTCGCAGCATTCTGTTTTCTTAGGAATACAAAAAAATACCGGCTCTCACGAGACCGGTATCTACTCATTTAGTTTTTTATTTTTTAACTACAACCAAGGCTGTTACCACAGTTCAGGCACTTATAACAAGTACCACTTCTTACTGTAATGTGGCCGCAAACGTTACAAGCTGGTGCATCACCCTGCATCTTTTTTGCAGCTGCATTTGCAGCATCCATGCTCATGGTTTCGCTTTTAGGAGCATAAGCTTTTTTGTAATGCTTTACCGGGGCGCTGTCATTGCTTTTACCATTGCCAAGTACTCTTACTTCGCTAAGGTCATGCTTGCGATCTCCAATTGTAGGAGAATCTATATCCCAGCTTTCGTTGCCTAAGTTTTCTACTTCAGGCTTGTCCAAAACATGAACAAGATCATTTCTGCCAAGGTACTCATACGCAAGGCTGCGGAACATGAAATCAATAATAGAAGTAGTAGTCTTAATGTTTGGATGCTCTACCATACCGGCTGGCTCAAACCTGGTAAACACAAATTTCTCTACATATTCTTCTAGTGGTACACCATATTGTAGACCAATAGAAATTGCTATGGCAAAACAGTTGAGCATGCTACGCATTGTAGCACCTTCTTTGGCCATGTCTATAAATATTTCTCCTAGTGTACCATCTGTGTACTCACCAGTACGTAAGAACAAAGCTTGTCCGTTTATCTTTGCTTTTTGGGTAAATCCTCTGCGTTTTGCCGGAAGTGCTCTGCGCTCCACGATCATAGCAAGTTGTCTTTTCAATGAAGTGTCTGCACTGCTTTGCACTCGCTTATTCATTTCTGTAAGCAACTCATCTATGGTGAGTTTGCCCATATCCACCATGCCGCTTCCGCTCCCTTCTGCAGTTTCCGCTGTTTCTTCTTCTGTACTATCTTTCTTTTTCTTATCGCTTTTGTTACTTAGCGGTTGGCTTAGCTTACTACCATCTCTATATAGCGCACATGCTTTTAAACCTAGCTCCCAGCTTAGTCTGTAGCTATCTGCTATTTCCTCTACTGTAGCCTCGTTTGGCAGGTTTATCGTTTTGCTTATTGCGCCACTTAAGAAAGGTTGCGCTGACGCCATCATACGTATATGCCCATGAGCATGAATGAAACGTTCTCCTATATTTCCGCATTTATTAGCACAATCAAATACCGGGAGATGTTCGTCTTTCAGATAAGGTGCTCCTTCTACCGTCATGGTACCGCATACATATACATTAGCATCATCTATTTGCTCGTCTGTATAGCCCAATGCTTCCAGCAAGCTCCACTCAAAATCGCTGTATTGAGCCTGAGAAAATCCTAATCTTTGCAAACATTCTTCTCCTAGTACATATTGATTGAATACAAAACCAATTTCGAAGGCGCTACCCATTGCTGCATTTAATTTCTCTATTTCTGCGGGTAAAAAACCTTTCTCTGCAAGGGACTCATTATTTATATGCGGCGCTCCTTTTAGAGTAGAATGCCCTTTGGCGTAATTTACTATTTCCTCAATCTGCGCTTCTGTATATTTTAAATTTCTAAGAGCCTGCGGTACACTTTGGTTTATTATTTTAAAATAACCACCGCCGCTTAGCTTCTTAAACTTTACAAGTGCAAAGTCTGGCTCCACACCGGTCGTGTCACAATCCATCACTAAGCCAATAGTCCCTGTAGGTGCTATCACTGTAGTTTGTGCGTTTCTAAAACCATGTTTTTTACCTAGTTGAACAGCATTGTCCCAGGCTTTGGTAGCTGCAGTAAGCAGGTACTCCGGGCAATATTTTGCATTTATACCTATTGGCTTTATTTCTAATTTCTCATAAGCTTCTGTAGCATCATAAGCCGCCGCACGATGATTGCGCATCACTTTCATCATGTGCGTTTTATTCTCTTCGTATCTGCTGAAGGTGCCCAGGAAGGAAGCCATCTCAGCAGAAGTGCTGTAGGCTGTCCCGGTCATAATAGCAGAAATGGCACCCGCTATTCCTCTTGCTTCTTCACTATCGTAAGGTATACCGCTCACCATAAGCATAGAGCCAAGGTTTGCGTAGCCTAGACCGAGTGTACGATAATCATAACTCAATTGCGCTACTTCCTTACTGGGGAACTGTGCCATCAACACAGATATTTCCAACACTACCGTCCAAAGTCGGCAGGTATGTTCAAAGCCTTGAACATTGAAGCTATTATCGCTCTCGTCAAAGAATTTTCTAAGATTTACACTTGCAAGGTTGCAGGCAGTATTGTCAAGGAACATATACTCACTGCAAGGGTTACTTGCTCGTATAGGACCACCTTCGGGGCAGGTATGCCACTCATTTATAGTGCTATCATATTGTGTTCCCGGGTCTGCACAGCGCCATGCTGCATAATTTATATCGCTCCACAACTTCGATGCTTTTACCGTGGTCATTGTTTCGCCGGTACTGCGGGCTTTTAGTTCCCAGTCGCCATCATTATCTAAGACTTTAAAGAAGCTGTTAGGAATTCTAACAGAGTTATTACTGTTCTGTCCGCTTACTGTTCTGTAGGCTTCGCCCTCGTAGTCGCTAGGGTAACCTGCTTCTATAAGTGCAGCTACTTTTTTCTCTTCTTCTACTTTCCAGTTTACAAATTTTTCTATTTCCGGGTGGTCCAGATCCAGGCACACCATCTTAGCTGCTCTTCTTGTAGTACCACCACTTTTAATGGCACCTGCTGCACGGTCTCCAATTTTGAGAAAACTCATTAATCCACTACTAGTACCACCACCACTTAGTTTCTCGCCTTCGCCTCTTATGCTGCTAAAGTTTGTACCTACCCCACTACCATATTTGAATATTCTCGCTTCTCTTACCCAGAGATCCATAATACCACCTTCATTTACCAAGTCATCATCTACACTAAGTATAAAACATGCGTGGGGCTGAGGACGCTCATAAGCAGAAGTAGATTTTTTCAATTGACCATCAACTGCATCTACATAATAATGCCCTTGAGGCTTACCAGTAATGCCATATACCTCATGCAGCCCGGTGTTAAACCACTGCGGACTGTTAGGTACACAAGCTTGGTTAAGGATAGAGTAAACCAGTTCGTCATAGAATATCTCTGCGTCCTTAGGGCTGGCAAAATAATCATACCGCTCTCCCCATACCCGCCAGCAATGTGCCATACGATGTGCTACTTCCTTGCTGCTTTTTTCTCTGCTTAGAGTACCATCTGCCTGCGGCACGCCTGCCTTACGAAAATATTTTTGGGCTAAAATATCTGTGGCAATCTGACTCCATTGTTTTGGCACTTCTACATTCTCCATAAGAAAAACCACTTCTCCGCTTGGGTTTTTTATTACTGAAGTACGGTAGTCGTACTCAAACATATCAAATGGGCTTACTCCGTCTTGGGTAAACTGCCGGCTAAATTGCAGGGCTGTTGCTTTCTTTTTTGATGGCATACTCGTGGTTGATTATGAGGTTCTAAATTCTGGTATAGTTTTTTGCTGTTTTTCAGAGATACAGGAGGACGAAAATATCTTTTCCATTTAAAAATTCCTTGCATATAATATACACAGAATGTGGAGAAATCAAAATGGAAAACTCATACCCTTGCTATGAGGGCATTTGAGAGAATTTCATTTTTAATTGAAAGGAAATATTGTTCTTTTTTGCCAATATTGCCTATCTCCTTTTGGAGTCTTTCTTCCCATCTTCCACAAAAAAATACCTTATTTCCCCACTTCTGAATTTTGCTTAGGTGAGTTGCAGAGGACAATCTAACCCTGCTAAGAAATTTGCAGGCGAAAGCTAGTCTACTTTTATATATTTTTACCCTATGCGATTAGTCATACAAAGAGTATCAGAGGCTGCTGTATCAGTAGATGAAAATGTAGTAGGCTCTATACGAGAAGGCTTGCTGGTGCTAGTGGGGATAGAAGATAGAGATGAGGAGGAAGATACGCAATGGCTAGCCGGGAAGCTAGTGCAGCTGCGCATCTTCAATGATGAGGAACATGTTCCTAATCTAAGCGTGCTTGATGCCGGAGGCGATATTCTTATCATAAGTCAGTTTACATTACATGCCGCTACCAGGAAGGGAAACCGTCCAAGTTATATAAGGGCGAGTAAGCCAGAAAAGGCTATTCCTGCCTATGAGGAATTTATAGCGAAAGTTGAAGGGCTTTTGGGTAAGAAAGTAGCTACAGGAGTCTTTGGCGCAGATATGAAAGTACAACTAATAAACGACGGACCCGTAACCATATTCATGGATAGCAAACACCGGGATCTGTTTTAAGACAAAAAAAATAAACTATGACAATTGCAGCAGCGCAAGACAAGGTAGACGGATGGATAAAGACAATAGGAAAAGGTTACTACAGCGAGCTCACAAACATGGCTGTACTTACAGAAGAAGTAGGGGAACTTAGCCGGCATATTGCCAGAATATATGGTGATCAAAACTATAGAGAAGAACCGCTGCCTTCAGCCAAAGAATGTATGACAGATGAAATGGCAGATGTGCTTTGGGTTTTACTTTGTATGGCTAATCAGACAAGAGTAGACCTTACAAAAGCCTTAGAAAAAAATATAGAAAAGAAAACGATGAGAGATAAAGTCAGGCATAAGGGTACATTGTAAAATGAAATCTAACTTTCATCTCTTTACTTCTTTGATGTAATAAAATTTCAATTTTTTCAAATCAATTTATAATAGCTTTACGGCACTCCATTCCAGCTCAAAAATTTTCAAGAAATACAATGACAACAGAAACATTTTTTTATTCTAAACCCAAAGTAATACAGGCACTTCGTTACCATTTTATAAGCCGGCCAGAGATAAGAGTAATGATCATTTTAGTGAATGTGTTTGCCATTACCTCTGCTGCTTTGTTTTTTCTTAAGCAGGTAAGTGCCAATGCATTTCTGATAAGTTCTATGCTGTGGTTCTTTCTTATGATAGCGGTTTGGTTTCTCTTACCTATGACTATTTATAGAAAAGAACAAACCTTTAAGGATAGTTTCCGAGCAAAAATAAATGATAGAGAATTTGGAATAGAGAATGATAGAGGAAGTCGCAGCTGGCGCTGGGATAAATTTTCTTCCTACAAAGAAACGCCGCACTTTTATCATTTATATTTTAATGCCCGCTCTTTTTTCTTATTGCCAAAAGAGGCTTTTGATGGCGATGATGTACATGAAGCAAGAAAGATTTTTAAGGCACAAATAAAGTAAGTGCTATTCCTAATAAAATTAAAATGGATCTCGAAAAAATATAGTTCCACGTCTATCCGTTGAGTTCAGCGCAGCGCTCTACGGATTTGTAATAGGTAGGAGACTTCTTGTCTCCTTTAATGTGTGAAGTCTGAAAACTTCACTTTATTTTACATCCTTAGTGATGCTTCGCTGAACACTAAGGATAGTGGGTCAACTTCTCTTTTTTATAAAAAATCTACCATGAGTCTAGAAAAAATCTATTTCCACCCCGATATTTCTTCGCAGGAACTGAAGCGAATAATAGAGGCGCATAAAAGTATTAGTTTTAAAAAGGACGAGTTTCTGTTACGGGAAGGAAACACGGCAGATGCATATTATATTATAGAAACAGGACTGTGTCGCAGTTTTATTATAAATGATCAGGGGCGGGAAATATCTACCAATTTTTTTACTGAAGCAGAAATCATGATAGAAGTCTTGTCCCTCTTTAAGCAAATCCCCACCTTAGAAAACCTGCAGGCACTCACAAAAGGTACCGCCTGGAAAATACCTTTTTCGGAATTTCAAATTCTTTTTCACAGCGTACCAGCATTTATGGAGTGGGGCCGAGGCTGGATGTCTAATGAATTATTCAATGAAAAACAAAGAGCGGTTGAAATGATTTCTAAATCTGCCATGGCGCGGTATAAAAAACTCCTGTTAGACAAACCGGAGGTAATAAAATATGCCCCCTTAAAATATGTTGCGTCCTTTCTGGGAATTACAGATACTTCCCTCAGCCGCATAAGAAAAGAACTTGCCATAGGGCAAGGCTAACTACACTTCGATTGAGTAATTTTCCACTTCATTAAAAACAGAAATATTATGAAAGCAATAAATCCGGTGGGCTGGTTTGAGATATATGTAGATGATATGGAGAGAGCACAAAAGTTTTATGAAGCAGTGCTTCAGACAACCCTCTCAGACCTTGCAGATCCTACAGAAGACATGTCTGCTACAATGAAAGCTTTTCCTATGGACATGGGTAAGCAGGCATCCGGTTCTTTAGTAAAAATGGATGGTTTTCCGGCAGGAGGAAATAGCACTATAGTTTACTTTGTGTGCGACGACTGCGCCGTAGAAGAAGCCCGCGTTGCTAAAGCAGGTGGCGAGGTATTCAAATCTAAAATGTCAATAGGCGAGTTTGGTTTTATGTCGCTAGTAAAAGATACTGAGGGGAATATGATAGGGTTGCATTCTATGAAATAGCTGTTAAAACAATTATTTGTAAAAGATTCGTATTCGCTGCTTGCGAATTGCAAACATCTATCCGTAGAAATTCAGCGAAGCGTCTCTACGGATTTATTATAAGTAGGAGACTTCCTTTCTCCTTAAAGTGCGAAATCTGAAGACTTCACTTTATTATACAACCTCAGTAATGCGTTGCTGTACATTAAGGGTAGGGAGTGCAGTAGACGAGTTTGGTTTTATGACATTAGTAAAAGATACTGATGGGAATATATCGGGTTTGCATTTTATGAAATAGCAATGGCGAAAAGAAAATATGCTGGTTATTAATTTCCCCTGATTTATCTTATCTTCCTACAAAGAAATTTTATGCTACAACAATCAAATGCATTCTCCAGTTTCTCTG
>JBBKWE010000101.1:0-10490 GCA_037968795.1 Ferruginibacter sp. | reverse complement strand
AAAAAGGACTTCTCATTTATAGACTTCTGATCTAATATTTTTTAGTTTTTATATCGCTTTTGGGTCTTTGGTTCCAACTACAAACTACACATCTCAAGAGATCTTATCCAAAATGAATTATATGCAGATGTTTTTAGCGGAGAATCTAACGCCAAAGGTATAAGTCTTAGCATCAGGGAATGCATTTGGATTTACCTCAGGGCTATAAGATTTGTAATCAGTGATTGTAAACACATTATTCGCCGTAAAGTAAACTTTAAATGCATTTACTTTAATTCTAGATAAAAGGGATCTTGATAGGTTATAACCAAGTGTAAGTGTTCTTAGTCTTGTGTAAGAAGCATCTTTTACTGCTAAAGCAAAAAGGTTACTTGGCGTGGAATTTTGAGGTCTAGGGAAAGTAGTTGACGGATTTTCTGGTGTCCAATATGGAACCTTTATACCATTCAAGTTACCTTGTAGTGTTCCACCATTTTCGAACGTTGATAAATAACCATTTGACTTTGTGGCACCTTCCACTATATAAAAGTCTGCAAATAATTCAAAACCTTTATACTCAAAATTGGAAGAGATAGAACCGTACCAATCCGGGTCTTCGCGAGTAACTACGTTATCTTTATCGTCAATCATTCCATCACCGTTAATATCTACGACTCTTATGCTACCCGGAGCAATACCTGTCTGCGTAGCCTGAGCTGATTTGTCTATTTCTTCTTGTGTTTGGAAGATGCCGTCGAATTTCTTTTGGTTTATCACATTCAAACTTTTGCCAATAAACCTTTGACGACCTACGTCATCCTTTGGATTTCCGTTCTCATCTACAATTCCAGATTTAATTAATTCATTTCTGTTTCTAGTCCATATAGTTGTAAGTGTCCAATTAAAACCTGGCCTGCGAATTACATCTCCAGCTATTAGAAGCTCTACACCACTATTTTTACTTTCGCCGCCGTTGGTAATAGTAGAAGAATAACCTGTTCCACCTCCAAGCGATACATCTACTAGTAAGTCAGTAGTATGTGTGTTATAGTATTCTACCGAACCTCTAACTCTATTTTTAAATAGTGCAAAATCTACTGCAGTATTAAATGTGGTAGATGTTTCCCAAGTAAGATTAGGGTTTGGAAGCACGTCATCAGGAATATTACCACCTACAGTAACGCCATTAAATACATACGGGAAAGAACTAACTGTTCCCAGAGTACTATATGGATTAAGTGCCTGATTACCTACAGAACCGTAGCTAACCTTTAACTTCATTTCGTTTATCGCAGATACATTCTTTAAGAAACCTTCTTCATGCATTTTCCAAGCAAATGCGGCTGCAGGAAAGAATGCCCATTTTTTAGACTGAGCAAAAACTGAAGAACCATCAAATCTACCAGTAAGTGTAAGTAAATACTTATTGTTAAGACTGTAACCAGCTCTTCCCATGAAAGACACAATCCTGCGCCTTTCTTCGTTACGTACTGTGTTTTTATTTATGGCATCTGTGATACCATCGTAGCCAAGTAGGTCATTTGCAAAGGTAGTTCCCGTGGTCGTTGTCTGTGAAAAATTAATCTCATTCACACTTTGCACCGCCGTGAGGTCAATTCTATTGTTTGCGTTTATATTCTTATCGTAACGTAAAATATTCTCAATAAGAAATTCCTCTCTTAAACTGTTACCTACTACTGCTCTTCCCTGGGGTGTTATACCTTGTGGATGTAATCGGGTTACGTAAGTGCCTACATCTGTAAGTCCACGAGTAAACAAACTATTAAGCTTATAAGATAGTCCCGGTAGCAACTTATAATTACCTACAAGGTTAGCACTATAAGAATTAGACTTTTGCTCATTTGTAGATTCTTGAATGTTGTACAGCGGATTAGTTTTAAGACTATTAGGCCCAAGCGGAAATCTTGTAAGATTACCTAAACTATCACGTATTCTTGCAAGAGGCGAAATGGTAATAAAGTCAAGCGAGCTAGACTCTCTATCTTGTTCTCCTGTAAGCATATATATGTTTGCTTGCACATTTGCTCTATCACTGATTTTTTGATCTATGTTAAAACGGAATGAACCTCTTTGAAAACCAGAACTAGGGATTAGACCATCTTGGTCAAAATAGGTAAAGTTACCATACACTTTTGTTTGTTGATTACCACCATTAATGCTAAGGGAGTGGCTCATTAGTTTTGACGGCTTAAGGATTTCCTTTTCCCAATCTACAAACTTGCCGGTTTTTAGTGCATCTAATTCAAAGTCAGTAAATATTACATCATCGTCAAGATAAGTACCATTATTGGTAGTGCGCTCTGCTTCTCTCTTTAGCTGTGCAAACTCGAGAGGACTATATAAGTCAAAGTTCTTAGTAAGTTTTTGTGTGGTAAAATAGCCATGATAGTTCACCGTCATTTTACCAGCTTTACCTCTTTTAGAAGTAACAAGTACAACACCATTAGAAGCCCTTGCACCGTAAATTGCTTGAGCAGAAGCATCTTTTAAAACTTCAATAGAAGCAATGTCATCTGGATTAATGTCATTCAAATTTGGAATAGGAACACCATCTAAAACTATAAGAGGCTCATTTCCTCCTCTTATAGAGTTTTGCCCTCTTATGATTATGTTAGAAGTACCTCCTGGTCTGTTATCCCCTTGGGTTATCTGCACACCAGAGGCTTGTCCTCTAAGCATCTCTGCTACGTTTACAGTAGCTACAGCTGTAGCTCTTTCTACATCTACCTTAGCAACAGAACCCGTTACATCGCTCTTCTTTTGAGTACCATACCCTACAACTACTACTTCGTCGCCAGTTTTGGCGGCAGAAAGAAGCGCTACAGAAATATTATTATTAGCACCCACTTTTACTTCTGTGGTTACAAAGCCCACATAAGAAATAACGAGAATATCACCTGCTTTTGCGTTTATTTTAAAGTTTCCGTCAGCATCTGTTGACGTTCCGTTAGTGGTGCCTTTTACTTGCACCGTAGCTCCAGATAGCGGCTGTCCTGTTTCGTCCATAACCTTTCCTGTTATTTCTGCAAATGCAGATACAGTAACAGGAGTATATTTGACTTCTGGCGTTTCAACTTTTTTTAGAATTATTGTTTTTTCAGAAATGGTATAGCTTATGCCCTGGCCCTCAAGGCAAATGTCGAGCGCCTCTGCCAGATCTTTGTTCTGTATCGTTACAGTTATTTTTTTTGCAGAGCGCAATACATCATCAGAATAAAAAAACTGATATCCTGTTTGGTTTTTTACTTTTTCCAAAATGGATTGTAATGAACTGTTCTTTTCCTTCAACGTTACTTTCTGGGAATACCCATTCGCACTTACCTGCAGGCATAGTACCGTAAGCATGAGGAAAATAAGTTGGAAGATTCTCTGCGAACTTCGGACTAGCAAAAGCCGTCCGGTTTGCTTTGGTTTTGGTAATGTTTTTTTCATCATAATTTGTAGTTTAAGCAATGGAATTTATATATAGTTTTATTTTCTGGTTACAATTATTTTTCTTCCTGTTAGCGCAAATTTTACCTCGCCCGTGAGCGCCAGCATTTTTAGCACATCGGTTACTTCTTCATTACGCGGGAGTTGCCCGGTAAAGTTAATATTAGCATTACCGCGTTGTTCTATTTCTACATCGTACCACCTGCCTATCTGCCTCAAAATTGTTGAGAGCTCTGTACTTTTAAAGACAAAAATCCCGTTCTTCCAGGCCAGCGTTTCTTCTGTATCTGCATGGGTAACCACTGTTGTTTTGCCCTCTTTATTCATTTGTGCCTGCTCTCCCGGAACTAGATGTGTAGAGATGCTGTTATCGTTGGTATTATCTATCCTTACACTACCTTCCAGTAAAGTAGTTTTTACGGTAGATTCGTCACTATAAGCATTTACATTAAAGTGCGTACCTAGTACTTCTACTTTGGTATTTCCTGCTTCTACAACGAAAGCTTTGCCTTTAATTTTTGCTACTTCAAAATAAGCCTCTCCTGTGATGTTCACACTTCGCTCTTCTCCAGCAAAAAGAACAGGAAAACGGATCGAAGATGCTGCATTGAGCCACACCGCAGTGCCATCAGATAATACAACTTTATACTGCCCGCCACGTGGCGTGGTTATGGTATTGTAAAACGCGGCATCATTTTCTGTAAGTGTTTTGCCATTCATCACATAAGCTATCTGGCCATTGGCTAGTTTTTTTATTTCTACTGCGCCTTGCTTGCCTATGTTTCCTTGCTGGCTACTATCTAGTAATACTATGCTGCCATCTGCCAGTGTGAGGTACGCTTTATCTGTACCAGGCAGTACTTTTTGTGGAATGGGGGCGGCAGCAATTGCTTGGTTGTCAGCCGTCTTATTAGAACTTAAGTACGGAATTATGCTAAGAAAGCTAATTCCCAGCAGCACAATGACTGCTGCAGCAAATGCATATCTTTTTCTATAAAGTTTTTGGGCATGAATTTTTACTCCTGGAGCTTTTTTCATACTTATTTGTAAGCGATCCATAATTCTTTGCCCAATCTCGTCTTTGGTGGTGTGAGTGCGGGTATACACCTCTGCCTTGCTATCACTAAAAGAGTGATACCAGGTATTTATATCTTTCATTTCTTCATCGGACGCATTGCCGCTAAGAAATTTTTCGATAAGACTTTCTATACGATTACAATTATATGGCACTACTTATAAGTACAACAAGCGAGAAAAAACCCCTACGGCAATACAAAGTATTTTTTTAGACGATGAAAACAAGGGCGATTATGCTCAGGTATTGGCTACTGGTCATGAGGAGTTTTATGCGCTTAGAGGCTTTGGTAATTTGGTTCTCTACAGTCTTGGTAGATATGTTTAGGGTAGAGGCAATCTCTTTTACGGGCATCCCTAACTCTCTCCTACATTTAAAAATAAGTTTGCAGTGCTGGGGTAGCCGCTCTATCTCTATATTTACTTTTTCAAGAATCTGGCGATAGTGCAAAACAGATTCGGCATCATTTTCTTCTTTTGAGAAAGAAACCTTGCTTTGCAAATAGTTATTCTCACGGACTTTCTTTTTTATTTTATTAAGCACGGCATACTTAGCGGCTGTAGCCAGGTAGTTCTCTAATTGGTCTATTTTAATTTGGGAGCGTGCCTGCCATAGGCTCAAAAACACATCGTGCACTACATCTGCTGCTACTTCTGCATCAGCAAATCTATTATATGCCACTGCGTATAGCTTATGCCAGAATCTGTCATAAATTTCTGCAAAAGCTATCTCGTCATTTTTGGCAATTGCTGTAAGCAATCCACTATTAGTATGTAATGCGTATTTTTTCAAGAAATTTGTTATGGCTGTAAGCTACAATAAAAATAACAATAATTTATGTAGCCATATTTTTTAAAGTCAATAAATATTATTTAGCAATCTAATATGATAGGGTTTCTGCGAAGTAGAAAAGGCTTAATACAGTTTAATTTCTCTCTAGCATGATACCTTCCAGGTATTTCATTTTCTGGTAGTGAAAAGTTTCCTTATAGCCTGTATCAGTAAAAATATTTTTGTGCAGTGGGTTCAGATATATGATGGTTATTTTTCTAGGATTTTGCTTGTAAGAATTTTCTAGCCGCTCTGCAAATGCTTCCATGATGAAAGCATTGAAAGGGTTAAATAAAAATATCACATCCGTGTCTTGTGGCACATCATAGTAATAAGCGTCATTGGTCGTAATTCGTATTTTTAGCCCTATATATTTCTTAACCAGCATATCTGCGACCAGCGATGCCTTCTTAGCCAGAACAGGAGATAATTCTAAGCCCGTAATTTTAGTTGCACCAAATGCCGCTGCTACGGTTAGTGCTCTGCCTTTGCCACAACCTATATCAATGAAATGCTTTGAAGAAGAGAGATTTGCTTTGTTAAGAAAAAGTTCTAGCATATCATAAGAAGCAGGCATATAAATAGTAGCATCGGAAATGTCCACACCTTTTTTTCTTAGGTGATTAAGCGTATCAAATCCAATAGTATTTATGCCATATTTTTTTTCGCCAATGCGCTCCTGTTTTATTATGTGTACGGCTATGCGCAGATTCCAATTGTAAGCGAGATAAATAAAATAGCGGAGATAGGAAAGTTTTTTCATTGCATGAAACGTTGGCTGTTGAATAGAACCTAAAATGAATTTTACAAAGAAAGGGTAATAACTTACAATGCGGTTATTTACAAGCTTTCTGACATACGGATGTCTATTATCTTGAGTTGCAAAGATTTATTTCCATTCCATATATTTTCATCTATTGTGTATACAACGTCAAACGGTTTTCCGGAAGATACGATCGGAAATTTTTCAACCATATTAAACCCTATACCAGTGATGGTGACGTCGTTTTGCTTTGCTACCAGTCTGATGTGATCTTCTTTTACAATTTTGCTGTACCCGGCATCTGTAACCGCACGGGAAATAAATTGTGGTCGTAAGTTTAGTGGGCCAAAGGGTTCCATCTGGCAAATGATGTTATACAAAGAAAAATTTATCTCACTAAAATGTAATTCTGCATCTATACTCAAGGTAGGTACCAGACTATCCGGCTCAATTTTACTAGCCACTGCAGTTTCAAATTGTATTGTAAAAGCCTCCAGATTTTCTGGTTTCAGACTCAATCCCGCTGCTGCAAAGTGTCCGCCATACTGCAAAAGCAGATCTCTGCATTCGTAAATGGCTTCATAGAGGTTAAAGCCGCCCACACTTCTTGCACTGCCGGTAAGCACGGCATCGTGCTTTGTAAGTATGATGGTAGGTTTGTAGTATTTTTCTATTACTCTGCTCGCTACAATCCCCACCACACCCTTGTGCCAGTGCGGCCTGTACAAAACAGTAGATCGCTTTGCAGGAGCATTTTCATCTTGCGCAAGCATATCTAGCGCCTCTTCGGTTATGCTACTATCTGCCTCTTTTCTGCTGGTATTATCTACATGTAAAGCTTCTGCATGCAGTGCTGCTTCTTCTGCTGTGGTAGAGATAAATAGTTGGACTGCTTTTTTAGCATCGTCCATTCTGCCGGCAGCATTTATTCTGGGGGCTACTATAAATACCAGGTTGGTTATGTGAATCGGAGTTACTGCTCCTGCAAGCGTAAGCAGCGCTGTAAATCCCGGAGAAGGATTTTCATTTATTTTCTTTAACCCATAATAAGCAAGAATTCTGTTTTCGCCGGTCATTGGGACTATATCTGCGGCTATAGCGGTGGCTACAAGATCTAAATAGGATTGCGGTATTTCTGTGCTCAGATTTAGTTTCTCTGCCACAGCGCATATTAATTTATATCCTACCCCGCAGCCACAAAGTTCTTTATAAGGATAAGTACAGTCTTTTTGTTTCGGGTTCAAAATTGCTGCTGCTGCAGGAAGGGTTGTGCCAGGAAGGTGATGGTCGCAAATAATAAAATCTATTTTTAAAGTAGAAGCATAAGAAACCAGTTCTACAGATTTGATACCGCAATCAAGCGCCACAATGAGCGAAAAGCCATTTTCGTATGCATAGTCTATACCTGCCTTGCTCACACCATAGCCTTCTTTGTATCTGTCTGGTATATAATAGATACAATCGCCAAGAGAAGTATGAGTTTGCAGAAAGCCATACATCATCGCTACAGAAGTAGTTCCGTCTACAT
Organism: Ferruginibacter sp.; assembly: GCA_037968795.1. Taxonomy (GTDB): domain Bacteria; phylum Bacteroidota; class Bacteroidia; order Chitinophagales; family Chitinophagaceae; genus Ferruginibacter. Next base: position 2,861 of record JBBKWE010000101.1, on the reverse strand, counting down.
CATAGTCTCCGAAGACCATTACTTTCTCATTATTTTGTATGGCTAGCAAAATTCTTTCTACTGCCTTATCCATATCCCGCATAATCCACGGGTTGTGCACGGCAGATAGTGCAGGCCTAAAGTACCCAAAAGCTTCATCGTAGCTACTTATACCTCTCTGGCATAAAAGGGTACAGAGAGGTAGGCTGATGCCCAGGGAATTATGCAGATTTCTTGCCTCTACCTCAAACTGCTCTTTTATTTTCCATATTTTCTCCTGCATTAGTATTTTCTGTCTGTGGTATATCGTACAAGCGATTCCAGGGCTTGCCTTACCGGTGAGTCTTCGTAGTGGTACAAAATAGAGAGTGCATCATCTCTATGCTTTTCCATCATTTTCTCGGCATAAGCAATGCCTCCTGTTGTAATAACGGTTTCTATGATGCTCTGCACTTTCACTTTATCCTTGTTTTCATTCTTAATAATATATATCATTTCCCGTCGCTTTGCCCGGTCTACTTTTTGCAAGCTATATATTAATGGGAGGGTCATCTTTTTCTCCTTTATATCATTACCGGTGGGCTTCCCTACATTAGCCGTTCCATAATCAAAAAGGTCATCTTTTATTTGAAAAGCGATTCCCACTTTTTCACCAAATGCTTTCATGTCACTGGCCAATTCCAGACTGTGACTGCTACTATAACAACCAATAGCACACGCAGAAGCCAGGAGCGATGCTGTTTTATTGGTAATAATCTCAAAATAGACTTCTTCGGTAATATTAAGACGCCTGGCTTTTTCAATCTGCAGTAATTCCCCCTCACTCATTTTCTTTACCGCTTCGCTCATTATTCGTAATTGCTCAAAGTCACCGTTTTCAGTAGATAGAATGAGCCCTTTAGATAGAAGGTAATCTCCCACCAAGACGGCTATTTTATTTTTCCAGATGGCATTAATAGAGAAAAAACCTCTTCTCTCATAAGATTCATCCACCACATCATCATGTACTAGAGTAGCAGTATGCAGCATTTCTACAAGTGCAGCGGCTCTATAACTTTCCTCGTTTATTGCTCCATGAAGCTTGGCGGCCAGTAATACAAACATAGGACGCATCTGTTTTCCCTTACGCTTTATAATATACTTCATAACCCTATCCAGGGCGCTGGTTTCACTGGAAACAGCTTCTGCGAATTTTTTTTCAAATATTTTTAGTTCTTCCCCAATAACCCGCTTCACATTATCCATTAATCCTGATATTAAATAAAGGTAAAAAAGGCAATTTATTAAAACTTTTGCAGTACTATTGAAAAGCGAGTACCATTTGAAGTAAAATAAATATAAATACGGAGCAGCAATTAATACTTATAAGTTGTCATTCATATAAGTATAAATGATTGCATATCAATTTTTTTTTGGATAAAAATCTGCTAAAAATATTTGTTTATTGAAATTGGTTGTATACATTTGCACTAATCAATAAGAAACGAATAAAATTAAGAATTAATCAATCATTAAATTATGACAAGCAAAAAGTCTAAATTATTACTGCTCGCATGTATGCTCTTTTCCCTAGGAGCCATTGCGCAAACGACTGGTGGGTACGACGTGTACGACTCAAGCGTTATTTCAAACAAGAGTATGCCCCAGCAAAACGAGTTCTGGAACAATACTTATAGTTATCCAGCTAAACCTAGAAATATGCTGGAAATAGGTGTTTCTGCCGGACTTCCTACAGTTTCTGGTGATGTATCTGCTAAAGTTCCTACAATTGGATTTGCAGCACATATCAGAAAATCTATGGGATATGTATTCTCTATGAGATTACAATATTTGTACGCAAATATGAAAGGTCTGAATTTTCAGCCGTCTGAGAACTTTTCTCTGAACTCTGCATGGGATCAGTACGCTTCTGTTCAGCGGAACAGTAGTGGTCTTATACAAGCAAGAAGAGGACTTGCTGGCCCTATATCTGCTACAGGTAGTGAACTTGTATACTATAACTACAAAACAAATGTTCAGGACCTAAGCTTACAAGGTTTAGTTTCTCTTAACAACATTCGTTTTCACAAAAGCAAAACTAGTCTGCAACTCTATGGTGGTGTAGGTATAGGTGCTACTATTTATGAAGCAAAAGTAAATGCCCTTAATGCAGCGGGTGGAACTTATGCTACATTGTTTAGAAGTACTTTCAACTCATTTGGAAGTAATTATGAAAACCGTAAAGACATTCGCTCTGCCTTAAAAGCTGGAATGGATGATACGTACGAAACTGCGGGCGATTCTGAGAAATCTCGTCGTCCAGAGCTTGGAGATAAAACTCTAAAGCCTTCTGGTACTGGTATCATTGGTGTTGCTTTCAAACTTAGCAGAAGAGTAAATATCGCTCTGGAAGATCGTGTTACTTTTGTAAAAACTGATTTACTAGACGGTCAGCGTTGGCAAGAGCAAGCTTATGCTTCTCCTGTTATGACTCGCGACTATGATTCTTACAACTACTTGTCTCTTGGTCTTAACTTTAACCTGGGCGGAAACGCTGTTGAGCCACTTTACTGGGTTAATCCTTTGGATTATGCATACAACGAACTTAACAACCCCCGTCACATGAAGCTTCCTAAGCCTGACTTGAATGATGCTGATGGTGATGGTGTTATCGATCAACTTGATCGTGAGCCAAATACTCCAGCTGGTTGCCCGGTTGATACACATGGTGTAACTAAAGATACTGATGGTGACGGTGTTCCAGATTGTAAGGATAAGCAACTTATCACTCCAACAGAATGTCAACCAGTTGATGCTGATGGTGTAGGTAAATGTCCTGATCCAGCTTGCTGTAAGGATATGGTAAACACAGGTGGTAGTGGAAACTGTCCTACTGGTTACCC
>JBBKWE010000100.1:0-2578 GCA_037968795.1 Ferruginibacter sp. | reverse complement strand
TCTATTAGACCCGGGAATAGTGGAGGAGATAGTTGCGGGAAGTAAAAAGTAAAAAAGCAAAGGTAAAAAGTATTACTGCCAGCTTAATTTTATTTACTCTCACTAATTTTTAAATTCTTTATGATGCACTTACTTAACATATGCTTGCAATAAATATTGTGCTGTGCGCTTGAATGACACACAAGATTTCTTTTACAATGACATATTTCAATAAATGTTTTATTTTTCCACTCAATCAATAAATTCATCTTCCAAAAAAATAGATATACAGCATGAAGTTACTACAAGGAAAAACAGCCATCGTTACCGGCGCAGCAAGAGGAATAGGAGAAGCCATAGCGCTTAAATACGCAGAAGAAGGTTGCAACGTAGCTTTTACTTATGTGAGCGATAGCAGCAGCGAACGATCAGCAGCACTTGTAAGTAAACTAGAAGGGCTAGGCGTAAAAGCAAAAGCTTATCAGAGCAATGCCAGCGATTTTGCAGCCTGTGAAGAATTGGTGGCAGACGTACTCAAAGAATTTGGGCGGGTAGATATTTGTGTAAACAATGCCGGTATAAGCAAAGACAATCTACTCCTGCGAATGACTGCAGAGCAGTGGGACGAAGTAATGCAGGTAAACCTAAAGAGCGTTTTCAATATGACTAAACAGGTGATACGCCCAATGATGAAAGCCAAGAGCGGCAGTATAATAAACATGAGTAGCGTAATAGGTGAAATGGGCAATGCTGGCCAGAGCAGTTATGCCGCCAGTAAAGCCGGTGTAATAGGATTTACAAAAAGTGTGGCCAAAGAACTTGGCAGCAGAAATATTCGCTGCAATGCCATAGCCCCGGGTTTTGTAGAGACTGATATGACTAGCTATCTACAGGAAGGCGATGCGTCTGATAAATATAAGGCGGGAATTCCGCTGGGCAGATTTGCAAGTGGAGAAGACATTGCCAATGTAGCTTTGTTTCTCGCCTGCGATATGAGTAGTTACGTAACCGGGCAGAGTATAAGTGCTTGCGGCGGTTTGAACATTTAGATTGTGTTTTGTGAGGCAGGAGCGTAAAATAGAAAAGAAGCTATAGCCTATTGTCTATGGACCCTTTGCGAACTTTGCGTAGATCTTTGCGTTCTTTGCAATACAATGCCAACAAACTTCCTTACTGCAGAATGGCGCAAACTCCTCATGATAAACTATGAAGTGCCACAAGAAGTGCTGCTACCTTACTTGCCTGCACATACAGAACTAGATCTCTGGCAGGGAAAAAGCTACGCCAGCCTTATTGGATTTATGTTTATGAATGTGAGGATAAAAGGCATCTCTTTTCCTTTTCACAAAAACTTTGAAGAAGTAAACCTGCGCTTTTACGTAAGGTATAATGACAAAGGACAATGGAAGCGAGGCGTTGTTTTTGTAAAAGAAATCGTTCCTCGCTTCGCTATTACCGCCATTGCTAGATTAATGTATGGAGAGAAATATGAAACAAGACCAATGTCGCACAAATGGGATGAAAAAAATGATGAACTCTCCGTGCAATACCTTTGGCGAAAAAATGGATTGCATACTATAAGTGCCGTAGCAGAAAATAGAGAAGAAAGGATTGAAGAGAACAGTATAGAAGAGTTTATCTCTGAGCATTACTGGGGTTACAGTTCTTTATCTAATACAGCCACTACAGAATACGGCGTGGAGCATCCAAGATGGAATTTGTATCCCATAAAAAGTTATGAGGTGGATGTAGATTTTGAGACCAATTACGGCAAAGACTTCTCCTTTTTGCAGGTTGCTACTCCTGCTTCCGTCTTTCTGGCAGAGGGGTCTCCCATAAAAATAAAAAATGGAAAGAGAATAAAAATCGGGTAGGTTCTTCCTGACAAATTCTGTTCCTTTATACCTTAGCATTAGTCTTTCTAAATCAAGAATGCGGCTAAAGCCTTTACTATACTGCCAACTATCCCCTGCCTAAAGGCAGGGGCAAGGGAAACTTACTACTCTACAAACAAAAATCAATTCAGATTTATCTTTTCAAGTCGCTGAATTTTTTACAGTTTTTATATGATTAACCCTGGCTAATATTCATTGCAGTTCGGCTTTAGCCAACTGAAAATAAACATGTTTATCTTTTTTGCTCTAGCATCATTTTTTCTCCTGGAACAAATGTGCTTAAATTCTTTACTAAACTTTATACTATATAATTGTAGGCATTTTCCTTGCTCCTTTGCGAGCTTAACGTGATAGAAGAGTTAAGCTCTCAGGCACCGTTTGGTAATAGCGGCAATGGATCCTCGCAATTGCGCTGATGAGAGTGAAACTCAAATTTAGAACTGCGTTAAGTTCCCAGTTAATCTCAGCTTGAGGAAGTCTCACGAGAATCATAATTCAATCGGATTTTTCTATGTCCTTTGCGCTTCTTCTCTTAGCGCCCTATGCGACACTCAACTATTCGCATAAAAACAAGTCAGAAAAACATTGGAATAAGCGGAAATAAAATAAAAGTTGCATAAACAACCAATTTAAAAATTTATCGTAAATTGCCCTCCAAGTTATTGGCACAAAAGAACAATACTGCCGATATAAAATTTAAAAAA
>JBBKWE010000099.1:0-10820 GCA_037968795.1 Ferruginibacter sp. | reverse complement strand
GCTTTTTTGTAAGCCCAATGCAATAGAGGTACCCAAATTACCACCGCCTATTATAGCGATCCTATTCCCTTTATCTAATTTTATTTTCATGGTCTAGTTCGTATTTCCTATGATTTTTTCAATAGCAGTATCATAGCTTTTTTTCCAGTATGAGATACTTCCCAGAGCCTCATTCCCTATTTTAATATCTCCGCTTGTTACTACTCCTAATTTGGTAAAGGATTGATTTGCTTCGCTAAGAATTTTTTCCAGCGCAGTAGCATCATTTGTAGCAACTACTGCCCTGCTCTGCGCTTCGCCGAACCAGTAGGCATCTTTTCTTATTAAAGCATCACCTTCTGCTACTTCAAAGCCTAGTTCATTATTAAGTGCAGACTCTACCAGGGTTACGAACAACCCGCCCTCACTCACATCGTGTGCTGCATTTATAGCCTTTTGCTTTACTAATGCTGTAATAGTTTGTTGCAAAGCGTATTCTTCTTCTAATTCAAAGTGTGGACAAGGACTGTGCTCTACTCCTTTAAGCTTGTGAAGGTACTCTGAAGAACCAATGCAGTTTTGCAGCTTTCCAATCAAATAAATATTGTCGCCGGCCCTCTTAAAATCCATAGTCATACGATCATTCACATCTTCAAGCATACCCACCATGCCTATTGTAGGAGTAGGATATACCGGCCCCGTAGGACTTTGATTATAAAAACTCACATTTCCACCAGTTACCGGCGTATTAAATTTTATACAAGCTTCTCCCATTCCTTTTATGGCATTGCTAAACTGCCAATATACTTCAGGGTCATAAGGATTACCAAAATTTAGACAGTTAGTTACTCCTAACGGCTCACCACCGCTGCATACAATATTACGTGCCGCTTCCGAAACGGCTATCATGGCGCCTTTGTAAGGGTCAGCATATACATACCGGCTATTACAATCTGTTGTGAGTGCGAGTGCTTTCTTTGTAGGCTTTGCTAAAACAATAGCCGCATCACTAGGGGCGTTTGTGCTCATATTCCCTGCTCCTACCATGCTGTCGTATTGCTCGTAGATCCAGCGCTTGCTCGCTATATTGGGCAAGGCTATTATTTTCTCTGCCGTTTCTTTTAGCGAATTAATATCTTCTACATCTTTTATGGCAAATGCTTCTATTTTATCAAGATATCCGGGGCGCTTCGTTTCTCTGTCATACACCGGAGCACCCCCACCTAAAACGAGTTCTTCTGCAGGAAGGACGGCTTCTTCTACCCCATTCATATAAAACCTGAGCATGCCATCAGTGGTTACGTGGCCTATTTCGCTGCAAGGAAGATCCCATTTTGCAAACACATCAAGCACTGCCTGCTCCTTTCCCTTCTCTACCACCATAAGCATACGTTCCTGGCTTTCGCTAAGGAGCAATTCCCAAGCCTTCATATTGTCTTGTCTTGTAGGTACTTTTTCCAGGTCTATGTGCATCCCACACTTGCCCTTAGCGCTCATCTCTGCTGTGCTACATATAATTCCCGCTGCGCCCATATCTTGCATACCTACTACGGCACCGGTATGTAGCACTTCGAGGCAGGCTTCCAAGAGTTTCTTTTCCTGAAACGGATCCCCTACCTGCACGGCAGGAAGGTCTTCTGCGCTATCATCTGTAATTTCTGCGCTGGCAAATGATGCTCCGCCTATACCGTCCTTGCCCGTGGCACTGCCTACAAAGAAGACGGGATTCCCTTCCCCTTCTGCGATGGCAGAAACGGTCATATCGCTTTTTAAAATTCCAACACTCATCGCATTTACCAATGGATTGGTATGATAACATTCTTCAAAATACGTTTCCCCACCCACAGTAGGTACGCCAAAACAATTACCATAATGTCCAATACCGTGTACCACGCCGGAGAGTAAATGTTGTGTTTTAGGATCAGTGAGTTTGCCAAAACGAAGAGAGTTGAGCGCTGCAATCGGTCTTGCACCCATGGTAAAAATATCACGGTTTATACCGCCTACACCAGTAGCTGCTCCTTGAAAAGGCTCTATGGCACTGGGGTGATTATGAGATTCTATTTTAAAAACTACGCCATAGCCATCGCCTATATCCATGAGGCCGGCGTTCTCTTCTCCTGCTGCTACGAGCATTTTCTCGCCATCGCGGGGAAGGGTTTTCAAAAGTTTTATGCTGTTCTTATAGCTACAATGTTCGCTCCACATACCACTAAAGGCGCAGAGCTCTGTAAAGTTGGGCGTGCGTCCCATCTTTTGCTTTATACTTTCAAATTCTTCCTCGGTTATCCGCAGCTTGGCGGCGGTTTCGGCAGTAATTTCCATATTATTTTTCTATCGTTATTTAGCGTAAATAAAATACTAAGTCGCAAATGTACAAATGCTGGCGGGGATAGGGATAAATTTATACTGTGTTCAGAGTTTTACATTGGAACTTAGTTTCCACTGTTTCTTTTGCATTGATGGGGGACAGCTATGGACTAGAAAAACATTGCAAGAAATTTTTTCTTTATGGTCTTTTCCAGGCCAAAAAAAAGCAGCATCTCAATAGCGCTGCTTTTTAATTAAACTATTAGATATTTTTTAAACCATACTCCAATATTCTGCTTCTGCATGAAAATTAGTTTCAGGCCAATGTGATATATCAAAGCCGGGCGCATTTTCCACAAATTCTTTGCTTCTGTCAAGAATAAATGCTTTTCGCTCGGCATCTACCGTAAGCTGATCGAAAGGAATGGCAAAGTCTTTCTCACCAATGGTAAGGAAGCCACCATGCGCCATTACCACGTAGGCAATTTTCCCATTCGTAATATCGATCATGATATCATCGATCTTGCCTAGTTTCTCATCCTGCTTGTTATATATAATATCTCCTATGATACTGTTGGCGGTCAGGTATTGCACCGGAATATTTGGTTTGCTTTGACCGTCAGGGTTTTGTCCGGTAAGGTTTTCTTGTTGTAATGACATAATTGTAATTTTTATTAATGATGAACTCATCAGCGAAAAGTTGCTGATGTTTATGCAAAATGCATCATATTTTATGCCATGGATGGTGAACTATCGGAAATAGGCAACGGCTATGTTCATGGTCAATTTAGTAAAATTTAATTGTTCCAGCACTATCCTTAGAGTTCAGTGCCGCACTCTACGGATTTGCAAATAAGAGGGAGACTTTTTTCTCCGTAGTGCGTAAATTTTGGGTCTTAATTTTACTATGCCGCTGTCTCTTTATTAAAACCGTAGAATTGCATTGATTTCAAATCAATACGAAAGTCTACTGTTTCTTGCTTCTTTTTCCACAATCCTTTTCCTCCCAGAAATCACATATACAAATCCTGTGATAGCAGTAATAAAAAGGAAGCCTACCAACCACATTATCTTTTCACTTCGCTCTAAGTGTTTTGCTGAAAAAACCTCCATTAATGCCAAAACAATAAATAATAGTGAAAAACTAAACCCAATAATTAATAGGGTTTCTCCATAAATCTGATGAGTAAGTTTACACCAGGCAGCAAACACTGTGACGGCAATACTTAAATAAAATGCTGTTTTTGTAAAGGCGAATTTGTTCATAGTTAAGAATTGATTTCCACAAATATATGGTGACTGATGAAATATACAGCAGACTAAACCAAAGTCTCACATCTAAAAAAACTTTACCCCCACTCTGTGGAAAGCTTTTCTTAAAAACATCACTATTCGTAGAGTTCAGCGCAGCGCTCTACGGATTTGCAAATAGAACGGAGACTTCTGTCTCCGTAGAGCGTAAAGAATGAGTCTTTACTTCATTATACCTTCTACAGGACGCTTCGCTTAACTCTAAGGATAGAAAAACTTACCTTACATAAAGACACATAGATTTTCTTCCTATGTATGTGCTGCCTTTTCCTATGTTCTATGTGTTAAACCTTTTTTTTACCCCACTCTGTGGAAAGCTTTTCACAAAAAAGAATCAAATAAATACGAAATTCGTTTCCCTCTCATTTACCAGAAAAAGAATTACAAAAGGGTAAAAAGGCATTGGCACAAATACAAAATATACTACAGCAAAGCGATACATGAAATTTTCTCACTTACACGTTCACACACAGTTTTCCCTGCTCGATGGAGCGGCTTCTATAAAAAATCTATATGCCAAAGCTATAAAAGATGGACAGCCTGCATTGGCTATAAGCGACCATGGAAATATGTTTGGGGCTTTTGAGTTTGTACTGGAAGCGTATAAGAATACCAACGCAGACGGAACACCAATCGTAAAACCAATAGTAGGTTGTGAGTTTTATATCACAGAAGATCGCACAAGACAGCAATTTACCAAAGAAGAAAAAGACAAGCGCCATCACCAGATATTATTGGCGAAAAATGAGCAAGGCTATAAAAACCTTGTAAAACTTACTTCGCTGGGCTACACGGAAGGCTTATATGGTAAATATCCCAGGATAGATAAGCAGCTCATTCACAAATATCATGAAGGGCTTATTGCTACTACCTGCTGCCTGGGTGCTCTCGTACCGCAAACCATCTTAAAACAAGGTGAGGAAGAAGGCGAAAACGAATTTAAGTGGTGGCTCAATATTTTTCAGGACGATTACTATGTAGAGTTACAAAGGCATGGAATTCCAGACCAGGAAAAGGTAAATGATGTGCTGCTAAAGTTTGCCAAAAAGTACGGCGTAAAAGTTATTGCAAGCAACGACAGCCATTACGTAGACCAGGAAGACTTTAATGCCCATGATATTTTGCTTTGTATAAATACGGGAGAGAAACAAGCCACACCTGCCAATAGAGAATTTAGCGACGATGACATTCACATAAAAGACAAACGCTTCGGTTTCTTTAATGACCAGTTTTATTTTAAAACGGCAGCAGAAATGACCAAGGTGTTTCATGACCTGCCCGAGGCCATTGATAATACCAATGAAATAGTAGGAAAAGTAGATTTGCTTAAGCTGGAGAAAGACATTTTGCTCCCCAACTTTGAGTTGCCAGCGGGTTTTAAAACACAGATAGAGTACCTCGCCAGTATAACCTGGGCAGGTGCCAATAAACGCTATAAAGTACTCACGCCAGAGATAGATGAGCGCATACAATTTGAGCTAGACGTTATAGAGAAAATGGGTTTTCCCGGTTACTTTCTTATCGTAAGTGATTTTATAAGAGCTGGTCGGGATATAGGCGTATTTGTAGGCCCCGGCCGTGGGTCTGCCGCAGGAAGCGTAGTGGCGTATTGTACGGGAATCACAAACATTGACCCCATAAAATACAACTTGCTTTTTGAACGATTCCTCAATCCTGATCGTAAGAGCATGCCCGATATAGATACCGACTTTGACGATGAAGGCAGGCAGAAAGTAATAGACTATGTGGTAGAAAAATACGGTAAGAACCAGGTAGCCCAAATCATTACTTACGGCACCATGGCGGCAAAGAGCAGCATAGCAGATGTGGCTCGGGTGATGGATCTTCCGCTGAGCGACAGCAGGGCGGTGAGTAACCTCGTACCCACCAAACCGGGCATTTCTTTAAAAAGATTGTTGCACGCTCCACTCAATGACAAGGAGGCAAAAAATGGCGAAAAGTCCCTCGAAGGCAAAGAAGAGCTCAATGCAGATGAAATGAAACTTGTGCATGAGCTTAGGAAAATATATGCCGGCGACGACCTTAAATCCACAGTGCTGCACGAGGCAGAAAAACTGGAAGGAAGTGTACGAAACACAGGAATACACGCTGCAGGAATAATCATAGCACCTACAGATCTTACTGACCTTATTCCTATTGCCGCCAGTAAAGAAACGGACTTATATCTTACTCAGATAGATGGTAAGCTTATTGAAAGAGCAGGCGTAATAAAGATGGATTTCCTTGGGTTAAAGACGCTGAGTATTCTTAAAACCGCCCTCGCTCTTATTAAAGCAAATCATAATATTGAGATAGATCTTGATAACCTTGATCTGGAGGATGAGGAAACCTTTAAGCTTTTTCAGGCGGGCGATACGAACGGCATTTTCCAGTTTGAGAGTGCGGGTATGCAAAAGCACATGAAGGAGCTGAGGCCCGATGAATTTGGCGATCTCATAGCCCTCAATGCCTTATACCGTCCTGGTCCGATGAAGTATATCCCAGACTTTATTGCTCGGAAACATGGTAAAGCTGCAGTTACTTACGACCTGCCCGCGATGCAGGAATTTCTGGAAGAAACCCACGGTATTACCGTATACCAGGAGCAGGTGATGTTACTCTCGCAGAAGTTAGCCAACTTTAGTAAAGGAGATGCTGATGTGCTGCGAAAAGCCATGGGTAAGAAGGATAGATATACGCTAGATAAACAAAAGGCAAAGTTTGTAGAAGGAGCCGCCAGCAACGGACACGATAAGAAAGCGGTAGAAAAAATATGGACGGACTGGGAAGCATTTGCCCAATACGCCTTTAATAAAAGCCATAGTACAGGCTACGCCGTAGTGGCCTACCAGACTGCTTACCTGAAAGCCCACTACCCTAGTGAGTTCATGGCGGCACAGCTAAATCATGCCCCCAATATAGAAAAGATCACCTTCTTTATGGAAGAGTGTAAGCGCATGGGCTTAGAAGTAAAAGGACCAGATATAAATGAAAGCGAGAACGGATTTGCTGTAAGCAATGAAGGCGTTATCCGCTTTGGCTTTGGTGGACTGAAAGGTATAGGCGAAAACGCAATACAACACATCATAGAAGAACGAAATAAAAAAGGAAAGTACACAAGTATTTTTGATCTGGTACAGCGGGTAAATCTGCGGGCTGTAACTAAGAAAAGCCTTGAAGCACTTATCTACAGCGGCGCTTTTGATTGCTTTCCGGAGTACCATCGTTCTGCCTACTTGTACACGCCGCCCGGCGATATAAGCGGGCTGGAAAAGATCACAAAGTTTGGTGCCATAGTACAATCACAGACAGAAAGCAATACCAATACACTCTTTGGCGATATGGAAATGCCCGAGATACAGGTGCCTACTCTGCCTAAATGCGAACCCTGGTCTCTTACGGAAAGGCTCAAGCACGAAAAAGACGTAACCGGTATGTATATGAGCGGGCATCCGCTAGATAACTTCCGTTTTGAAATAAACTATTACAATATATGCAGCATTGCAAACTTTGAGGAGATACGCAATAATGTAAGCACGGCAGAAACCAGTCAGCGATTTAGACTGGCAGGGCTGGTAACGGAAGCGCAGCATCGTATGACCAAAAAAGGAAAGAATTTTGCCATTCTTAAAGTAGAAGATTTTACCGGCAGCTCAGAGTTTTTTCTCTGGAGCGAAGATTACCAGCGGTACAATCACTACCTGGAGCCGGGAACGATTTTATTTATAGAAGGAGGCTTTAGAGAAGGCTACAAAGGCATAGAATTTAGAATAGCAAAATTGCACTTGTTAGAAACGCTCAAGACCAATGCCACGCAGAAACTGTCTTTAGAGATAGAAGCAGACAAGGTAGACGATGTACTAGCTTCCTTCCTTGCCAATAATTTTACCCAAAACCCCGGTAAAACAAGAGTAGAAATGAGGCTGAATGACAAAGAACAAAATGCAAGTGTAAATATGAGTTCCCTGGAGCATGGCATAGAAATGAATGATGAGCTGGCGAGCTTCTTACAGAAAAACAAAAGAATGCAAGTGAGGGTGACGAGTCTATAAGGTATCTGCCTATCTTGCAGGAAGCAGGAATACATTAACAAATAAACTGACATTCCTGCACAGAACTTTCTTGGATATATATTTGATATATAGGAACGTAGAATTTAAAAAACAAACTTTAATACATAAACAAAAAGAATCATGGCAAAAGAATTTAACGACGCAAATTTTCAAACTGAAGTACTAGACTCAGACAAACTATCTGTAATAGACTTTTGGGCAGAATGGTGTGGCCCCTGCAGAGCAATAGGCCCGGTTATAGAAGAACTTGCTACCGAGTACGATGGTAAAGTAAACATTGGCAAAGTAAACGTAGATAACAACCCCGAAATAAGCATGAAATACCAGATAAGCAGCATTCCTGCAATCGTATTTGTGAAAGGCGGTGAAGTGGTAGATAAGCTTGTAGGCGCACAGCCAAAGTCAAACTTTGTGAAGAAGATAGAGGCGCATATTTAATGCGGTTAGAATTTTAAGAGAGAAGAGCTCCCATCGGAAGATGGGGGCTTTTTTTTGTGGAATAAAAATGAATAAATCTCAGAATTGTTTGTTCAACTAACTTGATGTGTATATTTGAGAGAGCGGGAAGTAAATTCACAAACTCTCGTAGTGCGAAAATCTACGGCACTGCAATGATCATCAACTAAAAATATGAAAAAGACAATAACATTTCTACTTGCAACACTTTTCGCTATGGCTTCTTTTGGACAAAGTTTTGAAGGAAAAATAGTTTATAAAAACACTTACAAAAGTAAAATGCCAAATGTGACAGACGAGCAATTCACGACCATGATGGGTACTACACAAGAATACTTTATAAAAAATGGAGACTATAAATCCCTAACTAATGGTTCTATGTTTCAGTGGCAACTTTATATAAACAAAGACAACAAGCTCTATAGTAAAATGGTAAACAATGAAACCTTACTCTGGAATGACGGTGCTACAAATCCAGATGAACTATTGAAAGCAGAAGTGAATAGAGGAGTGACAGAAATCTTTGGTTATAAATGTGACGAAATTATTTTGACTTGTAAAACTGGGACAAAGAAATTCTATTTCAATACTGATCTATCGGTTGACCCAAAAGTTTTTGCTAATCACAAGTTTGGAAATTGGTATGACTTTCTTTCCAGATCAAACTCGTTGCCACTGAAATCAACCGTTGACAATGATCAATTTTCTATGGAAAGTGAAGCAACAGAAATAAAAGCTATGCAACTTGACAAGACGATGTTTGAGTTGCCAGCAAATACTAAGACAATGAAAAGCGCTTATTGACGAGGGGTAAACTTACAGCCAAAAACTAAGGATTCATTTTGGTGCAGGGTAACGTGATCATTTTCTACACGCAAGTACAAAGGCAGATTTTATTTTAGGTAATTAACTAATAATACAACATGCAATCAACATTTATGGGTAAGCTTACTACAATGTTCGTTTTACTGCTATTAACTTTACAAAGCTATTCGCAAATTAAAAACCGGGCTTTTATAGACTCTGGCATTTATAAAATCATAAATGTAAATCCGAGTATAACCAATGCTGCTATCCATACCTGGGATACGGCTCATGTTGTTTACTACGATACAAAACTAAAGAATAATAAAATATTATTATGGCTGGCAGGCACCAATGGCACACCGCTAAATGTATCCGTTGATTTTTACAATACGGCACTACAACAAGGGTATAGAATTGTAGCATTAGCCTACATTACAGTACCGGCAGTGGCTCAGGTATGTAAAGATGAGATATTAAAAACCAGTCCAGATTGCACAGCACTGTTTCGGAGGAAAAGAATTTATGGCGATAATAATTTTGCACTCATAGCAGACGAACCACAAGATGCCATTATACCTCGCTTTGTAAGCCTACTGCAATGGCTTATAAAAAATGATAGCGCAGGAAATTGGTCACAATACCTTTCTTCTGATGGGGCACAGCCCAATTGGAAAAACATAGCAATTGCTGGCCAATCGCAAGGTGGAGGCATGGCAGAATATATAGGCATGCAAGAAAATGTAGCAAGAATAATAAGCTTTTCTGGCGGCTGGGATTATTCAAATTCTAAAGAAAAACAAATTGCAAAATGGTATTACGACAAACCAGTGACCCCATTAGAAAATTGGTACGCTACTTATAATGTAAACGAGAATACCGCTGCTTTATTAAAAGAAATTTGCGAAGCTTTAAAAATACCTGCATCTAATGTATTTGCATTAGACAAACCACTTACTGCAGGTGGCAGTGCTATTGAAACTGGTAATCCCTATCACGCAGATGGGAAAAAGAATATTGCCTATAAACCTATTTGGATAAAAATGCTGGGGAGCGGAAGGAATTAATTCTTGTCGCTGCTAAAGACTTTTCACCTTGTGTATTTATGAAAACAAAAGCTAGTACATATCAATTTTTACTTTTCTTAACCCTGCCTTTTATTGCTTTTTCGTGCGGACTTATTCCTGATCTTTCTTGCAATATTAAAATGAACAGCGAATATATAGAAAGCTCTTGCGGACTTTTTAATGGTGTACGATTTGAAGAATTAAAGGAAGTAAGTTTAGATGAAGATGAAATGCCTGAAAATTATCGAGTCGTTTCCGCTGTAGAATTATATGTCCCTCAAACTCCTAAAAACGGAATGGATAAAATTTATTTCACAAAAAGTAATGGAGTAAATATTTGGAGAATGGATACAATCACTAATGGGAAGTATCGTACAAATGGATTTTACAGAGAAAGAGTAAGCACAATAGTAGAAAGTGAAAACAGCATTGCCATAATAGAAGATGATTCGAGCTTTACAATCCGAAAATATAAAGCAAGTAAAATAGTAACGCATCCTATACTGTTTAAGTCCAGAACCTGGTATTATGTGGATTTTTACGACCAACGATATGAGGCTTATTTATACGTAAATGATAATGGAAATTATCAATTAACAAAACATAGCCTGCCTACAAACTTCTGATTCCCTCCATTGTAGACCATGAGCGGCGGCGTATCTGTACGGATGCTACCCTATCGATATAAACTTTATTGTAAGCGCAGGATTTCTTCAAGAAAATCGTACTAGAGTTTTTACAAGCAATCATTACCAATCTGCAATGAGCCAAAAAATTTTACACATGAATAAGCTTTTGACGGTATCTGTCATTTCAATTA
>JBBKWE010000098.1:0-8688 GCA_037968795.1 Ferruginibacter sp. | reverse complement strand
AGGCGGTACAAACCTTATGGATTTGATGAAGCGTGGTGTAGAAACTCCAGATGCAATCATTGACATAACCCGCTTGCCGCTTCGGCAAATTGAAAAAAGAAAAAATGTGGTCAGCATAGGTGCATTGGTGCCTAATAGCGAACTCTCTGAGCATAAAATTATCACAGAACAATTTCCTTTACTGTCCCTGGCTATGAAGGCAGGAGCTTCGCCACAGCTTAGGAATATGGCTACCGTAGGGGGAAACATGATGCAAAGAACACGCTGCCCTTATTTCTATGATACAGCACTGCCCTGCAATAAAAGAACACCAGGCACAGGCTGCGGTGCAGCAGAAGGATATAATCGCATGCACGCAATATTTGGTGCCAGCGATTCTTGTATAGCAGTACATCCTAGTGATATGTGCGTGGCTTTGGTAGCCTTAGATGCTACAGTTCAAATCCAAAGTGGAAAAACAATAAGAAACATTCCTTTCGCAGAATTTCACAGACTTCCCGGCGATAAACCCGAGCTGGATAATACATTACAAGCCGGCGAAATAATATTAGGCATAGAATTGCCAGACAGCAACAGATTTTCATCGCACAACAGTTATATAAAAGTACGGGATAGGAACAGCTATGCCTTTGCACTAGTGAGTGTAGCCGCTTCGCTTGAAAAGAACGGTGACATTATAAAAGAAGCACGGCTAGCGATGGGAGGCGTGGCGCACAAGCCATGGCGACTGACAGCAGCAGAAAATTTCTTAAAAAACAAAAAAGCCACAGAAGCAAACTACATACAGGCAGCAGAAATAGCCATGCAAGGAGCGAAAACCTTCCAACATAATGGCTTTAAAGTAAAATTGGGTAAGAATGCGATTGTGGAGGCATTGATGAAGGCAGGCTAATGTGCTGATTTGAAAATGTGCTAATGTGATAATGAGGATTTTTTTCTGCAGATTAATTTTAAAATATGAAATGACTATTAGAGCAAATAATTATTCGGATAACTTTTCGAGACGTACGCCTTCTCCCTTGGAGAAAGCCTGTCCCGTACTTTAGTCGGGAGACCGAGGATGAGGTATCAGATAATTTTTCGAGCTACTAAAAAAAGAAAATATTTAAACAACAACCAATGAGCGGATTTTACAACGAAGATAGAGCCACCGGCAGAGCGGTAGTAACCGGCAAAGCAACTTATGCTGCAGAACATGATGTTGCAGGCGTAGTGTATGGAGTGCTAGCAGGTAGCACAATCGGCAAAGGAAAAATTATAGAAATAGATACTAAGCAGGCAGAGAAAGCTCCCGGTGTTCTAAAAGTTTTATCCCACCTCAATGCAGAACCAATTCCGGGCGATTTCCGCGGCTTCCAGATTTTTAAGACCGCTGATATTGTATTTAGTGACCAACCAATTGCTTTAGTAGTAGCCGATACTTTTGAGCGGGCTACGTATGCCGCCTCGCTTATAAAATGCCGCTATGAAAAGGAAGTAGCGAATACAGATTTTACTACAGCAGGAAATGGCGCTACAGCAAAAGAAGGAGACAGATATAAAGCGAGCACAAGAGGAGATGCTAACGCCTGGAAAAATGCGGCGGTAACGGTAGAGGAAGACTATATCATTCCCATAGAAGTACATCTACCTATGGAATTACACGCCATCATTGCCCGCTGGGATTCACCCGAAAAAGTGACAGTCTACACAAAAACGCAAGGCGTAGAAAGTTCGCAGCGTACCATCATGGGAGCATTTAAACTAAAAGAAGAAAACGTGCAGGTATATGCGCCATTTGTGGGTGGTGGTTTTGGAAGTGCATTGCGTACCTGGCCGCACGAGATAGCAGCTCTTATGGCAGCAAAAGCAGTGGGCAAACCAGTAAAACTTGTGCTTACAAGAAATCAAATGTTTACCATGGTGGGTTACCGCCCTTATACCTTCCAGAAAATAGGACTAGGTGCACAAAAAGACGGCACCCTTGTAGGAATATCCCACGAAGCGCATGCAAATACAAGCATGTACGAGGAGCATAATGAAGGAGCCGTTAATGTGTCCAAACAACTATACGCCACGCCTAATCTCTATACTAAATACAATATCTATCCCTACAACATAGGCACTCCCACCTGGATGCGTGGCCCCGGCGAAGCCACAGGTTGTTTTGCACTGGAGAGTGCTTTAGATGAGCTGGCATATAAATTAAAAATGGATCCCATTGATCTACGACTGAAGAATCACGCTGATAAAGATCCCGAATCTGGCAAACCATACAGCAGTAAATTTTTGAAAGAAGCTTACCAACTAGGGGCAGATGCTATAGGTTGGAGCAAAAGAAATCCTGCTTTAAAATCAATGCAGGAAAACGGAATGCTTGTAGGCTATGGCATGGCAGGCGGCGTCTTTAATGCAAGCCGCGGCAGAGCACAAGCTATGGCAAGGTTATCTGCTGATGGAACAGTATTGGTACAAAGTGCCGTTACAGACAGCGGACCAGGCACCTCTACATCTATGGCAATAATAGCTGCTGAAAGCCTGGGCATACCAGTGAGCAAAATAGTTTTTGAACTTGGAGATTCGTCTCTTCCACCAGGCCCTACCCAAGGAGGAAGTACAACAACTTCTACCCTGGGCTCAGCGGTATACCTGGCTTGTGAAAAAATAAAAGAAAAGCTGGTAGAACTTGCAGTAAAAGATGAAATATTTGCCGGAGAAGGAACTGCAAGTGGCGATTATACTTTTGTAAATGAAAGTCTCATTAGCAAAAAAGATAGCAGTAAAAAAATGCTCTTTACTAGTTTGCTGGCAAGGAATAGCCTGCCACTAGTAGAAGCTACAGAAAACTCCGGACCTGATGAGAAAGCAAGGGCCTACGCTTCATTTTCTTACAGCGTACATTTTGTAAAAATTCTGGTGAACCCGCGGACGGGCATGATGAAAATAGATAAAATCGTAGTGGCAGGCGATGCGGGCAAAATTATAAGTCCAAAAACTGCAGAGAGCCAGATGATAGGCGGGGCGGTAGGTGGTATAGGCATGGCACTCACAGAAGAAGGCGTACTAGATAATCGCTATGGCCGATGGATCAATAATAATTTCGCAGACTACCACGTACCCGTACATGCCGATGTACCGGAAATAAAAGCTCTGTTTGTAAATAAACCCGATCCTATTCTAAACCCCATAGGTGCCAAAGGAATGGGAGAAATAGCACTGATTGGTTTTGCCGCAGCGGTGGCGAATGCGGTGTATCATGCTACGGGTAAAAGGGTGCGGGAATTACCTATATTGCCGGATAAAATAATTTGAAAATTAGTTAATTAGCTGATTTGAGAATGAGGATGAAATAAAAGGAAATAAATTTTTAGGCCGGGGAAATTCTAAAGAATTTTTTTAATATAGTTGACTTTACTGCAGAGGCAGCGTCTCGATCCTTATTGTAGACGTGGTCCCGACAGCTGAACGGGAAACCCACGGATTAAGTAGATTTTGGTTTACGGGAGTCCTGTAGGGACGGCTCTTTTTTAAATCAAATAAAAAATAAAACATGAAAGACATATTTGCAAAAGAAATAGTAGAAGAAATTACCGCAAGGGTAAATAAACTTACGCCGCAAAGCCAGCCACTATGGGGTACTATGAATGTAGCACAGATGCTTGCGCACTGCAATGTTACTTACGAAATAGAGTATGATAACATTCACCCGAAGCCGGGCGCTATACAACGATTCTTTATAAAAACTTTTGTAAAAAAAATTGTGGTAGGGGTTAAGCCTTACAAAAAAAATCAAAGGACAGCTCCTATGTTTCTTGTAAGTAGTGAGCAGGATTTTGAAAAGCAAAAGGGAAGATTGCTGGCCTACATTAATAAAACAGCAGAGCTAGGCAGGGCATATTTTGCCGGCAAAGAAAATCAAGCATTTGGAAAACTAAGTGCTGAGGAATGGAACAATATGTTTTATAAGCATTTGGATCATCATTTGAGTCAATTTGGGGTGTAGAGTTAGGAGATGGGTGACACACAGTAGGGCTATGTACCACCGTACAGACCTGCGGTCAGACGGCTCTATACAATTAGCACATCAGCACATTTTCAAATTAGCACATTACCCCTCATTCCCAAACCCATTCATCCTGAATGTAAGTGCAGCAAAATCATCTATACTCAGACGCTCCGCTCTTTTATCAAAAAGTGGTTCTGCTAGTACCTCGGGCGGGAAAAGGCTTTTAGTTGCATTCCGCAGTGTTTTTCTTCTTTGATTAAACGCAGTTTTTACCAGCACCCTGTAGGCATGCTCAGATTTATAATTTAGTTCCTCCTCTTTCCTCGTGAGCCGGATCATTCCGCTCATTACTTTTGGCGGCGGCGTAAATGCCTCTGGCGGCACATCAAATAAATACGTAATCTCATAATGCGCCTGTAATAATGCACTGAGCACTCCGTAAGTCTTGCTACCAGGATCTGCTGCAGCCCTTTCTGCTACTTCTTTTTGGAACATTCCTACAATATGCGGCACCTGCGATTTCCAATCAAGGATTTTAAAAAGTATCTGGCTCGAAATATTGTAAGGGAAATTTCCCACCACAATAAACTCTCCGCTGAAAGGCGCTTCCATATCAAGAAAGCTTTCATTAAGGAGATTGCCGCTGAGTCGGGCAAATTTATTTCCCAGGTAAGCTACCTTTTCTTCATCTAGTTCTACTGCTTTAAAATCTACATCTGGCAATTGCAGCAACCCTTCTGTAATAGCACCGCCACCGGGACCTACTTCCAGTAATTGTTTTGGCTGCAAAGCAGTAACTGCCTCTATTATTTTCTGTACAATGAGTGCATCTTTTAAGAAATGCTGTCCGAGAGATTTTTTAAGTTTGATAATACTTGCTTTTATGAAAAATGAAATTACTGTAAAAAATTTTAGGATAAGAGTGAGTATTGTAAAATGAAAGTTAACCCGCCCCGCAGAGTCTTACCTGGATCAACGTAAAAAAGTGAAACTCATAATTAATTACGTCTGTAAAACACTTTGTCACGAGGGTTATCAACCCTTGGTTAAAGCTATTTAGATTAGGAAATGTTTTTACAAGAGTTGAGAACCTTTTAACCATTGCCACAATTTACATGCACCCACCCCATCAGAGTTCAAACATTTTTCCTACATTGTCTGTTAGAAATTCAACTCTAAAAAATAAACTATGGAATACAGGAGACTTGGCAATTCGGGCTTGCAGGTGAGCCTCTTATCCTTTGGCAGCTGGGTAAGTTTTAGTAAGCAGATAAATGACAAAACCGCAGAGATGCTTATGGGTCAGGCCTATGATGCCGGTGTCAACTTCTTTGACAATGCAGAAGTATATGCTCTTGGCGAAAGTGAGAAGATGATGGGGAGAGTGCTTAAAAAGAAAAAATGGGATCGTACTTCCTACCTGGTAAGCAGTAAGGCTTATTTTGGCTGGCGCGGAAAAGAAAACAAACCTAATCAGACCGGTAACAGTCGAAAGCACCTTACTGAAGCCTGCCACGAGGCATTGCAGAGATTACAGGTAGACTACCTTGACCTGTACTTTTGCCATCGACCAGATAAGAACACACCCATAGAAGAAACGGTACTTACCATGAATACCCTCATACAACAGGGAAAGATCTTATACTGGGGTACCAGCGAGTGGAGTGCCGCAGAAATAATGGAAGCACACAGAGTAGCAGCTTCATATCGCATCATAGGTCCCACAATGGAGCAGTCGCAGTACAACCTCTTTGAGCGGGAGAAAATAGAAAAAGATTTTTTAGACATTTACAGAACTGTAGGCCTGGGTACTACCATCTGGAGTCCACTCGCCAGCGGATTACTCACCGGAAAATACAATGAGGGTTTCCCCAAAGGCAGCAGACTCGCAATGGAAGATCTTAGCTGGCTGAAAGACAAACTGGTAGCAGATGCTAATATAAAAAAAGTAATAAAGCTTACTGCTTTGGCAGAAAAAATCGGTG
The DNA here is from genome assembly GCA_037968795.1 of Ferruginibacter sp. GTDB lineage: Bacteria > Bacteroidota > Bacteroidia > Chitinophagales > Chitinophagaceae > Ferruginibacter. The sequence continues at coordinate 2,718 of JBBKWE010000098.1, read as the reverse complement.
TTTCTACTGCTTCGCTGAGCATCGCATGGTGTATAAAAAACCCCAATGTGAGCACTGCGATCCTGGGAGCCACTAAAAAACAGCAACTTACAGAGAACCTGAAAGCATTGGAAGTAAAAGAAATGCTTACTCCCGAAATTATGGAGAAAATAGACAAGATCATGGATACGAAACCTGTGCTGCCAGATTACTAAATGTAAAGTACTTACTATTAAGACGAGCGTATTAAAACTAAAAAGCAGAGAGTAGGAGCAATAAAATATTTACGATGGATAGAAAAATAATGTACGGGATACCAAACTGCGGCAGTGTAAAGAAAGCCAAGGCATGGCTCGAAGAAAATGGTCATAAATATGAATTCCATGACTACAAGAAATTAGGAATAGATAAAACCCATCTACAAAAATGGGCTACGGTTGTGGGATGGGAAATCTTGGTTAATAGAAAAGGGACTACCTGGAGAAAACTGCCGGAAGAAACTAAAAACTCGGTGACCACCGGCGCTAAAGCCATCAAACTTATGATGGAGAATACCAGCCTGATAAAAAGGCCGGTGATTACGATTGGCAATGATATTGTAGTAGGATACGATGAAGAAACTTATTCAGCAACTTTTAAAAAATAAAATATGATACGCTACGCAACAGCATTCTGGACAGGATCCGGAAAAGAAGGAAATGGAAATATAACCACAGAGAGTGGAGTAATGAATGAGGTACATTATGCCTATACTTCCCGGTTTGAAAATGCATCCGGCACAAACCCCGAAGAACTTGTAGCTGCGGCACACGCAGGCTGCTTTACTATGAAGCTAAGTTTTGTGCTGGGAGAAATGGGGCACACAGCAACCTCACTTAATACAAAATGTGAGATAGATTTTCAAAATGGGGAAATAGTGTCATCCCATCTTACGGTGCAGGCCTCTGTACCGGGACTGAATAAAGATGATTTTGACAAGGCCATAACGGATGCAAAAGAAAACTGCCCCATTTCAAAATTGTACAACACTAAGATAACGGCAGATGCATCATTAAGTTAATGATTTAGATAATAACACTATTATCGTCTATAATACAAATTAAACTTACCGCTTTGGACTATTCCAAAGCGGTTAATTTTTTACTAAATGTGAGATATAAGTACAAGAAATCAAATGATTCTACAATACTATTCCTTATAATTTGCTTATTATTACACTTAACAAAAAAATCAAATCTGATGATCTTTAAAAATAAAACCGTTCTTATATCCGGAGCCAGCCGCGGCATAGGGAAAGCAATAGCATTGAAACTTGCCTCAGAAGGAGCTAATATTATTATTGCAGCTAAAAGCACTGAAGAAAATCCAAAGCTAGGTGGAACTATTTATTCCGCTGCAGAAGAAATAGAAGCAGCAGGGGGTAAGGCTCATGCCGTAAAGTGCGATATAAGAATAGACTCTGATATAGAAAATTGCATAAAGGAAGGCGTAGAAGCCTTTGGCGGCATAGATATTCTGGTAAATAATGCATCTGCTATAGACCTGAATACTACAGAAAGAACTGAACCAAAGCGATATGACCTAATGCATAATATAAATGCCAGGGGTACTTTTTTTATGAGTAAGGCTTGCATTCCTCACTTAAAGAAAAGCGAAAATGCACATATCCTCAATTTATCTCCGCCCTTGAACATGGATACAAAATGGCTCGCTGGTCACCTCGCCTATACTATGAGTAAGTATAATATGAGTATGATAGCCTTAGGCCTTGCTGCCGAGCTAAAGAAATATAAAATTGCCGCAAATACGCTTTGGCCAAAGACCACGATAGCTACCGCAGCAGTAAGAAATCTGCTTGGTGGAGAACAACTGGTAAATATGAGCCGCACGCCAGACATTGTCGCAGACTGTGCTTTTTATATTTTGCAAAGACCCTCTACAGAGTGTACCGGCAATAGCTTTATTGACGAAGATGTACTGGCAGAAGAAGGCATCACTGACCTGGATCAATATGCAGTATTACCAGGTGGTAATTTGTATCAGGATTTGTTTGTGTAAGAAATTTATATGCCTAGCGAAGAAGAGCATTAATAAGATTTTTATTTTTCATAGTCGCAGTCTTTAGTTTTTATAGTACAAACTGAAGACTGCCACTTTTTGTATCCTAAAGATAAACCTCTAAAACAACACCCCCTGCGTCACATTTACAGGCATATTCTCCAGAGGGAATTGTGTGAGTACTTTGTAGTTTTCTGCATTTTGTTTCCTATGCCAAATAGTAATGGTTTGTGCTACAAATGAACTTGAACATTTCTTTTGTGACAGAATTTCTTCTGTCAACAATCGCTCTTTTTGCGTACACTTATGAAGTAATTGTATGAAAGGGTTCTTGTAATATCTTGGCCTGTAATTTTCATTGCTTAGGCAAAGTCTTTTCGTGTTTTTTTCTAACTGTCCTACAAAGGCGTTAATGGCCTTGGAAGGCGCAATCTCCATGTGAGCCCCTGCATATTCATTTACCGAGAAATTATTTGCTTTTATGCTTAAAACCTGCGTACCCATACACAGCCATCTCAAGCGCTGTAGCAGCCTTTCTTTTCTCATGGCTAGTGCAGAAAACTGAGCGAGCAGCAGCATGGGATTTTTTATCGATTTCAATGGTGCTAGCGTCTTTTGCGCAGTCCCTATTGATTTTTTAAATGCACCCTCAGGTATAATGGTCAGCCTATAATCTTCTAC
>JBBKWE010000097.1:0-3815 GCA_037968795.1 Ferruginibacter sp. | reverse complement strand
ATGTCAAAATATTTAAAGAACTGCTTCTTTAAATCTTCAAAATCGGAATGCTGAATTACACCGGCGTGAAATTCCTCTTTCTCTACTTCGTGCAAAATACTCTTGATAGCAGGGGTGCTTATTTCATCTATATACACTGCATCTGGGTGCTTGAGAAGCTCCTCTAGCTCGGGTGTGAGGGCGTCGCATAAGTAAATGGGCTCTTCGTTGAAGTAGATCTTTAATTGCATAGTCAAAAGTAAAAATTAAAAGTGATAAGGAAACATTTTAATCTGTTACGACATGAAATTTTGTTTTTCAGGCGAGTCTTGCAACGGGCGAGTCCTGCCTGTGGCTAGGTGCGCAGGTGCAGGAATCGCCGGTTGCATCTAGGGCAGCACACTTTTTTTCATGAAGGAGTTGAATTACTTTCTTGATTTCTTGGCATTTGACCGTAAATTAGCTTAGCGCATTCCTCCCAAAAATTACTTGAGCAACCTAAATTTTGAGTACTAAAAGTTTAAACCCCTTTTTACCTTTATTTTCGCGGTATGAGTACATCTACACAAATTGCAGAAATATTGCTAGACGCTAAAGCGGTAGTATTGCGACCTCAAGATCCATTTATCTGGGCAAGTGGCTGGCGAAGCCCTATATATTGTGATAATAGAGTTTTGCTGTCTTTCCCGGAACATAGAAAGGCTATAAAAAAAGCACTGGTTCAATCCATCACTACAAACTATCCCACTGCAAATTGTGTTGCAGGTGTGGCTACAGCTGGTATAGCATGGGCGAGTCTGGTGGCAGAAGAAATTAACTTACCTATGGTTTATGTGCGACCAACTCCTAAAGTACATGGCATGGGCAATCAGATAGAAGGGAGGCTGCAAAATGGTCAGAAAATCGTAGTGATTGAAGACCTCGTATCTACCGGTAAGAGTAGCCTGCAAGTAGTGGAGGTATTGAAGAAAGAAGGTGCAGAAGTTATGGGCATGGTGAGCTTGTTTCAGTATGGTTTTGAACATGCGACTGCCGCTTTTGAGAATGCAGGTATTTCACTACATAGCCTTACTTACTATACCGAGCTTATAGCAGTGGCACAGCAACAGAATTTGGTAGATGGGGAAGCGTTAAAGTCGCTGCAAAACTGGCGTGAATCACCTGCAGACTGGAGCAGGTAGCTTATATTTGCAAGTAAATAAACCTTTGACTACAATTATAAAATTTTGAATATGAAAAAAATAATAGCATTATTTATTATGGCACTTGGCTTTACACTGAGCACGCAGGCTCAGCAAAAAGCAGTAGAGAAAGTGGTAATAAGTACTCCCACAGTGCAATGCGGAATGTGTAAGAGCAAGATAGAAACCAGTTTGTTTAAGCAAAACGGAATTAATGCTGTAAAGGTAGATTACAAAAAGAAGACCACTACGGTAACTTATGTGACAGATCGCACAAACCCAGAGCAACTAAAAGCCATGATTGCAAACCTTGGCTACGATGCAGATGATTATACTGGGGAAGAAAGTGCTTACAAAAGGTTGCCTGCTTGTTGTAAAAAACCTGCAGAATCGAAAGAGAAAGATAAAAACTAAGCGTATTTAGATATATAATTAAAGCCTCCGTTATTGGAGGCTTTTTACATTGATAGAATCTTTCGGCTAAAGGGTTGTCAAACCTGCTAACAGCTTTTTAAACAAAAACAGCTTTACTAAGGGTTGACAACCCTTAGTACAATATTAATTACACCCACCCCATTCATAAATCTCCACTATTTTCCCTTTCGAAGTTTATATTTCTTATTTACTTTCTTATTATTGAAGTATTCATCTACTTCCTTCTCATCTATATTTTGCTCTGGAAGTGGTATGTCTATCAGTTGCACCTGTGTTTGTAGTAGCTGGTCTTTTAGTTTTCTGTACTTATTCAGAATTTCGGGGTCTCTTTCTCCGGTGAGCCTGTTATCTGTAAGCAAATATTCCAGCCTTTTTATATTGCTCCTTATGAGCGTAGCAGAGTTCTGGTCATAGCTGTTATTGGGTGCAGTTGCTTCTTTTACAGGCACCAGTGCAACTCCTACACTTGGGAGTATTTTGCCTACAGTGCGTTGATCTGGATTAGACATACTGCTAAAAACAGTTCCTCCCAGTGCCGTAGATGCAGATGCGAGATCAAAAGTGGTTCTCGTCCTTTTCGTTTTCCTTATCTTTTTATCTACTATTCTAAAACTGCTTTTGAGCTGGTTTATGTAGCGTTCCATTTCTGCACGCAGCATTTCATATTGCTTTACCTGCTCCGGATAATTGATGTTTTTTCTCACCATCACATTTACACGAGCTGTGTCACTATTTCTAAATTTTGTAGTTCCTACGAAGTAAATAGTCACTTGTCGCTGATCATTTCTATCCCCCTGCTTTACAAATCCGTAGGGTATAGGCCAGGTAAAGTCATCACCGCAGGCATTTACCTTACTTATACTTTTAATGGCATAATTAGTTACAAAAGTGAGGTCGGTAATAGGAAAACTCCCATTCTCGCACTGTATTTTAAAGTTGAGCGTATCCCCTTCATCCATTATCACATCTGTGGTCACCGTAGGCTTTAGTCTGCTAGGTAGTATTTCGGTATTAAAAAAGGCAACAGCAAAGCTTGTGTCTATCCTATCTGTGGGCTGGTTTAGGTTCTGCACAGTGAGTTTTACCTCATAAGGCTTATCGTATTTCAATTTACCCATCTGAAAATAGCTCTTGTTTACTTTTATAGAGAGGAGGCCGTTGTCCTTATTCACACTAAGACCCGCAGGGGCATTTTTTAGATACCAATAATACTGTTCCTGGGGTTTATTTATTTCCAGTTGATAATTTATAGCAGAGTCTACGTGTAGGTTAAAGTAAGGGCTAAGGTTCTTAATTCTGAGTGCATTACTATCTGCCATAGGTAATACAGTAACAATACTACTGTCTACTTGCGCAAGGCAAGTTGCGGCAGAAAAGAGAAAAGTCAATACTAAAACGGCTTTATACATAAAATACTTTTGATAATGCTGGTGCAATGCTTACAAAAATATAGGTTTTGGACTTTTATTGCCATTTAAAGCACTGAGAATCGCATAAATGAAAATCTACTGGGTCTCAGGGCGAGAATTACCTGCATTTATAGCCAGAAATAGCAGTTCTGATCTCTTTTATTTGAACATAGAAAAATTCTGCTTACTAGTGTAATCTACCTTAAAGTTTTTGTATACGCCAGCCTTACCCAATTTTACATTTCCCACTAGCCTCACATTTACTTCTTTGTTAGTTAAAGTATTTAAACCATTTTTAAAGAGATTCTTCAAATCCACTTTTACTGCAAGTGGTAGGGTAAATTCCTGCCGACGGGGAATATTTATTTGTACGTTTTGGGAACTGTGCCCGAGGTAAACATTATCTACAAAAAGGTCAAGATCTGTCCGGCTGAGGGTGAGTCCCACATTATTTGGATTGTAATATACCAGGTCTACTTTGATCGTGGCATCAGAAAAATTTACATTATCGAGCGTGAGGTTCTTATAATCTTTAAAAACTAAATCCTGAGGTGGGCGACAAGATGGCACTAAAAACATCAATAGTCCAATGAATATACAAAAGAGGGCAGAGCGCATATAGTGATTTTAAATTTTAATCAACTACAAGTTATCGATTTAAGCTAAGTCCACAAAAATCGGTTTTTTACATTTTTTGCCTAAACTATAATATTTAGTATTTTCAAAAATAAGTCGGGAAATAAGCGGTCACGATTACACTAATTATTTTTGCTTTAAGATTAGATCGTAAATTATTGAATAAAATTATTTT